>NZ_AQPL01000537.1:0-3271 GCF_000395345.1 Cupriavidus sp. WS
TCGTGCCGGGGCGGAAGTTCTCGATCAGCACGTCGGCCTCGGCGGCCAGGCGGCGCACCACGGCCTGGCCCTCGGCCTGGCGCAGGTCGATGCAGATCGACTGCTTGTTGCGCGACTGCGCTTCCCACCACACCGAGGTGTCGCCATGCAGCATGCGCCATTTGCGCAGCGGGTCGCCCTGCCCGGGCGGCTCGACCTTGACGATCTGCGCGCCGAAATCGGCCAGGGTCTTGGCGGCGAAGGGGCCGGCAATCAGTTGTCCGAGTTCCAGGACCCGGATGCCCTCTAGAATCTGTCGCGCCATGTGCGGGGTCTCCATGCATTTCGATTGCGGCGGGCCGCGCTGACGATCGCGTCGGCGCCACGCCTTGTTTCGACGCAGTGTGCCCCAGCCGCGCGCATGGCGGAATCGGCATTCGGAGAAGCGGGCCTTCTTGGAACGCGAAAGGCCGGGGCGTCAGAAAGGGGCGCGGTCGCCGCAGAGATGCGTGATCAGCAGGCGCGCCGACACCGTCAGCCCGGCCGGGTCGCGCATGCCGATCAGCAGCGTGCGACGCGCCCAGGCGTCCTGCAGCGCCACCAGCGACAGGCCCATCGACTGCACGTGCGGCTCGGCCGCGATGCGCGGCAGCACGCCCACGCCCAAGCCCGCCATCACCATGCGGCACATGGCGTCGAAGCTGCGCACCTGGATGCGCAGGCGGAACGGCCGCTCCAGCCGGCTGCTTTCCTCGAGCAGGCGCGCGGCCAGCGAAGTCACCTGCGGCAGGCTGACGAAGTCGTATTCGAGGGTGTCGGCATAGCGCACCGGGCCGCGCTCGGCCAGCGGGTGGCCCGGCGGCGTGACCACCACCAGCTCGTCCTGGCGGTACTCCACCGTGACCAGCCCCGCGCTCGGGGTGCGGTCGGCGAAGATGCCGACGTCGGCGCGGTTTTCCACCAGCGCGGCCACGATCTCGCTGCTGTTCTGCTCTTCGAGCTCGATGCGGATGGTGGGATGCAGCGCCATGAAGCTGGCGAGGTCGTCGGGCAGGAACTGCGTGATGGCCGAGGTGTTGGCGCACACGCGCACCTGCCCGCGCACGCCGCTGGCGTAGTCCGACATCACGCCGGCCATGCGCTCGACGTCCTGCAGGACGGTGAGCGCGTGGTGGAAGCAGGCCTGCCCGGCCTCGGTCAGCTGCACGCCGGCGGCATGGCGGAAGAACAGCGGCGCGCCGACCGCGGCCTCCAGGTCGGAGATGCGCTTGCTGGCCGCCGCCACCGCCAAATGGGACTGGCGCGCGCCCGCCGAGATGCTGCCCTGGCGCGCCACGGCGACGAACAGACCCAGCGTGACCAGATCGAAACGGGCGAGATTCATGCGCATGCGCTGGCGGCGCGCTTACACCGAGCGCCGGTCCATCACCGCGCGGGCGATGGTGCCGGCATCCACGTACTCGAGCTCGCCGCCCACCGGCACGCCGCGCGCCAGGCGCGTGACCTTGAGCCCGCGCGCCTTGAGCATCTCGCCCACATAGTGCGCGGTGGCCTCGCCCTCGCTGGTGAAGTTGGTGGCGACGATCACCTCGGACACCGGCCCGCCCAGCGCCGGGTCGGTGGCGCGCGCCAGCAGCCGGTCCAGGTGAATCTCGCGCGGGCCCACGCCGTCCAGCGGCGAGAGCCGGCCCATCAGTACGAAATACTGGCCGCGGTAGGTCAGGGTCTGCTCGATCATGGCCTGGTCGGACGGCGTTTCCACCACGCACAGCAGCGAGGCGTCGCGCCGCTCGTCCAGGCAGGTCGAGCAGATTTCCTGCTCGGTGAAGGTATTGCAGCGCGAGCAGTGCTTGATGCCGTCGGCCGCGCCGCGCAGCGCGTCGCCGAGCTTGCGCGCGCCGTCGCGGTCGTGCTGCAGCAGGTGGTAGGCCATGCGCTGCGCGGACTTGGGGCCCACGCCGGGCAGGACCCGCAGCGCTTCGATCAGCGCCTGCAGCGAAATCGGGGGCGCGTTCTTCAAGCGGCGCCTCCGCCGGCGAACACCACCATGCCCGCCGGCGGCGCGCGATGCGGTGCGGATTCGAGACTCATTGCCGGCTTCCTTGCGCGTGCCTGGCTCAGAACGGCATCTTGAAGCCCGGCGGCAGCGGCAGGCCGGACGTCATCGAGCCCATCTTTTCCTGCGTGGTCGCCTCGGCCTTGCGCACCGCGTCGTTGAAGGCGGCCGCCACCAGGTCCTCCAGCAGTTCCTTGTCCTCGCCCTCGGCCAGCAGGCTGGGGTCGATGGTGACGCGCTTGACGTCGTTCTTGCAGGTCATGACCACCTTGACCAGGCCGGCGCCGGACTGGCCCTCGACCTCGATCAGGGCAAGCTGCTCCTGCATCTTCTTCATGTTCTCCTGCATCTGCTGGGCCTGTTTCATCAGCCCGGCCAGTTGACCCTTCATCATGGAAAGCTCCTGATAGCGTGTTGGATGGAAACCACGGGCCGCCGCGCGTCATGGGCGCCGGCGGCCCGTCATAAAAAGAAACGGTGGCGCGGCAGGTGGTCAGGCCGCGCGTGGCTGGATCGATCCCGGCAGGATATGGCCGCCGAACTCGCGCAGCAAGCCTTGCACGAACGGGTCCTCCCCGATGGTGGCCTCGGCCTCACGCTGGCGCTCGGCGCGGGCCTGCGCATCGGCCGCCGCCGCGGTGTCCGCGACCGCGCCGATCTCGCACTGCACGCGCACCTCGGTGCCAAGCTGCTCCGACAGCGTCTGCTGCAGGCGCTCGACCACGCCGGCCTCGGTGATCGGCGCCACCGGCGCGCGCAGGTGGAAGGTGCGCCCCACCACCTGCACCAGTTCGCTCTGGTAGGCAAGCTGCTGCGCCAGGCCCTTGAGCGGCAGGCTGGCGGCCAGCGCCGGCCAGGCGCCGGTAAACACCGGCGGCGTGCCGTCCTCGCCGGCCACGGGCGGCCTGGGCGGCGCCAGGCGCACCGGCGCGGCCGCTTCCGCCGGCGCCTGCGCGGCAGCGGGCTGTGCCGATTGCGCGGATGGTGCGGACGGACGCGACGGCTCGCGGCGCGGCGCGGCCTGCCGCATGGGCATGGGTTCGGGATCGCTGTCGTAGGGGCCGATGACCGGCAGGTCCGGCGGCAGGTCTTCCCACGGCGGCACGTCGCTGCTGCCGGCGAACTCCCACGGCGGGACCTCGTCCGACGGACCGCGATCGACGGCTTCGGCGGCTTCGGCAGACGCGGCGGCCGGCGCGCGGCGCTCGGGCGACCCGGCGCGGGTCGGAGCCGGAG
>NZ_AQPL01000538.1:0-14033 GCF_000395345.1 Cupriavidus sp. WS
CGTGGGTGCGTCGCCGGGCCGGCCTGTGTGGCGCAGTGATCTGCGCCTTGCGTCGGATGGATATCTGACAGGTACCTGGTAGCTATCTGGTGGCTTCGGGAAAATCGTCCGACCCGGGTCATCGTAATGTGACTGTTGGGGCTGGCGCAACTCGATTTTCTGGAATGCCTTCCCCGCGCTGAAGGGCGAGGTTTGTCGCGCTCTCCGTTCGATCAGGATCAAAGACCGTGCAGCCAGGGCGTGGGCGTTCGCAGGCGGAGGGCGGCGCCGCACGTCAAGATAAATGTTCGATAAAACAGACTATGTACTATACTCATCTGCAATAAGTACGATATATCGAACATCGTGAAGACTGCCTATACCGCTCAAGACCTGGGCCGGCTCATCCGTGATACGCGGAAGGCGCTTGGTCGGAGCCAGACCGAACTAGCCGCGGCGCTCAAGGTGCGGCGCCAGACCATTGCGGAGCTAGAACAAGGCGGCAACGTCGGCCTGCACGTGATGTTTAGTGCCCTGACCTATCTCGGCAAGGGCGTCGCGATCACCGATGCGCGCCCGACCGCCGAGGCGCTGCAATCCATGCTCGACGATCATGAATGACAAACTGAAGCGCTTGCTGGTCACTACGCCGCAGGGGGCCGTCGGTACGCTGGACAAGGAATCGCGCTTCGTCTTCAACTATACGACGACGAAGCGCCCGTGCGAGGTCTCGCTGGGCATGCCGATCCGGGTCGAGAGCTACGCAAGCAGCGTGCTGCATCCCTTGTTCGCGATGAACCGCCCGGAGGGCTATCTGCTCGATCGGATCCGCCATCGCTTCGGCAAGCTCGTGCAGCTCGACGACATGCGCCTGCTGGCGCTGACCGGGGCCAACCAGATCGGCCGGCTGCGCTATACAGTACCCGGCCATGAGCGCCAGCGCTTGGGTGCGGGCGTAGGCCTGACCGCGCTCTTGGAGAACGAGGGCTCGGCCGACCTGTTCGACTACCTCGTCGACACCTATCTGCAATCGGGCATCAGCGGCTTTCAGCCCAAGGTGATGATCCCGGATGCCGATAAGCTCAACACGCCGCTGGCCGAGCGCGCCACGATGATCGTGCCGGATCTGATCGTGAAGGCCAGTGGCGAGGACTATCCGCATCTGGCGCAGAATGAATTCCTGTGCATGGAGGCGGCACGGCGGGCCGGCCTGACCGTGCCCGATTTCTGGCTCTCGCAGTCCGGCAAGCTGTTCGTGATGGCGCGGTTCGACCTGGTTGGTGGCCAGCAGCTCGGCTTCGAAGACATGGCCGTGCTGATGAACCGCAGCAACGACGACAAGTACCTCGGGGCCTACGAGCAGATCGCCACGGTCATCAATGCCTACTGCGGAACCCATGCGCCGGACAGTTGCCGGCGATTTTTCGAGTATCTGGCGCTCTCTGTGCTGGTGCGCAACGGTGACGCGCATCTGAAGAATTTCGGGCTGCTGTATGAGGATCCGCACAGCGCGCCGCCCAAGCTTTCGCCGCTCTTCGATGTGGTCACGACGACCGTCTATCGGTATCAGAATCGCCACGGGGTGGAGCTGGCCGACCGTGAGCTGGCGCTCAAGCTCGCCAAGAGCAAGCGCTATCCAAATCGCAAGTCGCTCATCGAGTTCGGCCGCAACGTCTGCGGCGTGGCCAAGCCAGTGGAGATACTGCAACGGATCAGCGATGCGATGGCCGACACGCTGCGCGCGCATGGCCCCAGCATGGCACCGGAGCTGATGCAGGAACTGCGCCGCGAGTGGGACGGTGGGCGCCTCGCCATGGCACCAGACCACGTCTATCAGCGGGCGGTGCTCAAGGGGTTGCCTGATGCCCTGCCGGACCCGCTGTGAAGCGTCCGTGCCAATGGCTGCCCGTGCTGCGCTGGCGCAGGCAGAACGCGGCCGGCGCCGGCCAGGCTGGCCTGGCAGGGATCTTCGACGCCGCCGATTACCCGCACGCACCTGGCAGGCTGCCACACACTGGGTCTGCATGAGACCTCGAGGAGGGGACGAGCCCCGGCCACGGAGGGTGGCTGACGACCCTTAGCGGACAACCGATGGCTAGCTGACGCACGTTTCAGCGTTGCACATTGAGGAGGGTCCGGCAGCAGGAGGATCGATGCGATCGCACCTAAGCACGATGGCATGGTTGATCCGAACAGGGATGCTGCGTCAAATATTCGGCTTGCCGCTCACACATGGCTTGTGAGTAGGGAAGAAGGTCTTCAACGCTCGGCAAATACTTCCCATAACCGACAAAGGAATAGTAAATACTCATCGCATCAGCATGTGATGATGCCCAGAACGTCCAGACCCATTCACTCCCCGGCTCGTTCAACGAACGCGCCGCGTCGCCGTCAGGTCCATGAGGGATACATGCGGGAAGGCGGTTGCCGAAGTCGTCCGGACAGAGCCAGACATCGTGAAGATAGCCCCGTAACACTGTCATCCGTCTTTCCCCAAATCTCTTTCGAATTATTTTCTCGCGCGCCGTAGGCGATTCTCCACAGACTGTCGAATGTCTGCAAATGGCTGCGGCCATTGTAGCGGTGACGTGCACGGCCACTCTCCTCGCCCACACTGCTCAGACGTCACCGTTCCGGGCTGCCGTTGCTGGCAGCGTCGGCAGCGCCGCCGACGCCAGAATGGTCGACAAGGCAACCGGCCACCGCCGCCGAGCATGCGCGAACCAGTCGATGCCCCGTCGCGGCCGCACCGCGCACGCCGGTGCAGGCCGGGCACACGCCTGACCTGGGCGCCGCCGGCACCTCAGCGCCGCGCTAGGCTGGCATCGCGCTCACAAGCCTGCGCGCCGCTCGCACCGGAACTGCCACCGCCTGCCGATCCCCTGACCGTCGTCCCCAAGGTCGCCCGCACCGGCAAAAACAACTGCTGCCGGTCGCACGCCTGGTGGGATACCGTGAGGCCGACAACATTGTCCCAATCGACCGCCGAGTATCACATGAAGCACTTATCGCGATAGTATGGTGGTTCGTCGCTGCTTCGCCCCTGCTCGCCAGCACGTCTTGCGATGACAGATTCGTGAATGTCGAAGACGTCAACTCCGAAGCACTCTCCGAAAACCGACGCCGGAACCCGGCCAAGTAGCCACTTGGACATTGAAAACACCCCTGATACGATATAGAATCATATCTGATCCAACAATAGATCATGACACCAAGCTACAAGAAGCCTTTCGGTCAGTTTGTCAAGAAGGCGCATAAGCCACTTCAAGTGGCCATCGAGGATGAAGTAGAGGTCATTTGTGGCAACCCGGATATCGGGGAGTCAAAGGTGGGCGACCTGGCCGGGATCTGGGTTCACAAGTTTAAGTTCCGGAGCCAGGAATACTTGATCGCCTATCGACCGCCGACACCAGAGCAACGGGCCGAAGGAGTCGATGTTGAGTTGTTGATGATTGATTTTTACCAAGTGGGCTCGCACGAGAATTTCTACGCGCAGCTCAAGCTGTACTTGAAGGCAGAGAGGAAATGAAGAACACCATGACTGCAGTAGAACTGATGGAGACCCTCGGCAAGATGCCTGCCCAGGAGCGCGTCAAATTCTTCGCGCTGGTGGGGCAACAAGCGTTCTCCAATGAGAACCTAAGCCACGACGAGGTCTTTGGCCACCTTGCCGACGACGAATTTACGGCTGCCGAGGCCGCTGAGTACCTTGAAGTCTCAATGGCAACGTTCCGACGTTACGTTCAGGCTAAGAAGCTGATCGCTAGCAGCGAGATTGGCCGCAGCCAACTGTTCGCTGTCGCGGACCTGAAGGCGTTCAAACGCCAATTGAAAGCCGTCAAACGCTGAGATTCGGGTATCCAATGCAAGAGGGTGCTTGGACGCCCTTTTTGCTTTTTGGGCACTTTCGGCGTCACCAACCGTTCCTGCACGACCGTGAGGCTCGCGCCCCAACCCGAACCTTGGCTGTCTTCCGCGCACGGCCCGCCGCACTTCGCGCAGGCGCAACGCGACAGCGCCGCGCAGGCGGCCGGATGGTGTACTCAATCACCAACACCAGCTGGTTGTGGGAACACAAACGCAGTACCCATTCGGCCCGGTTGGAGCACCGCGTGACCAAAGCCCCGGTAGTGCCTTGCAGTGCCGCCGGCGCCGGCCGGCGGCCAATCTGGGCCAGCACCACCGCCGATCGCCGGCAGTGCCCCGAGCCCACCCGGAGGCTGGCACGATGATGACGCGCGCAGGCGCCACCGGCGCCGGCCGACCCGGCCTGAAGCTACAGAGTCGCCAGCACGCGGGCGCGGGCCAACTGCGGGACCGACCCAGATACCGCAGCACAGCAGCAGCACGCACGGACAGACCCACCACCTGCCAGCGCCCCGGTACGAAACGTTCATTCGCGAGCTGGCCAACGGCCGCACAGCCCTGCGGCGCCGGCCGCGGCCGGCCGGGGAGGGCCAGCGGCGCGACCAACTGCCGGCACGCAGACCAGCGGGAGAGAGCAAGACGCCAGCGCACCCACATGCTGGGCCCCCATGCAGCCCGAGCCGAGGCGACGCCAGCACCGGCCAACTGACCGCCCAGGACCAACACCGTCAGCTACCCAACCTCGATGCAGGGAGTGCGTTGATGCGCGCGGGCGCCGGCGGCACCGGTCAGGCTGGCGAGGATCTTCGCGCCACCAGTTGCGCCTCCACGCTGGAGCCGGCCCTGCCCCGAGCTCGCCAGGCAAGCTGCCACAGACTGGGTCTGCATGCGACCTCGAGACGGGATCGAGCGCCGGACACGGAGGGCAGTTGACGACCCTTAGCAGGCAATCAGGTTTCTAGTAAGCGGCCGTTCAGGAAGGGCGAACGAGGAGGGAGACGTCGATCCACCGGCCTTCGCTACGATGAACTTTCAATGTCTTCGTTGGACAGACTCAGGCTGAGCGCCGGAGCCTCAAGTTTCCACGTTGAGAATACACAGCCGTGGGACTGTGCGACATCCGCAATAAACTCCGCCCAGGCTATCAACTGCCCGTCGATAAGTTTGATTGCGTACGGCTTTGTCGTGGCGCGAACAAACCAGTAGGCCGATGCGGAGTCTTGGGAAACGTCCACTGCATATGATTCCGACAATTGCATCGCTAGCGGATCTACGGTCTCCTTCGATGCACCGAACATGAGAAAATCGAGCGTGAAATCGACGCTTTCCACGCCATCGATCTGGCGCACGCGTTCCCAAATAACAGTTGCTTCCTCTACCCTCTCCACCTTTTTGCGCTGGTGGTATTCCTGCCACGTTCGCTGAGCGTCTTCGTATTCCATGGTTCGATCGGGAAATCTCTTTCGAAACGAGTTGCTGCGCAGTTTAGCGCAGTACTACAATCTCCTAGTCGCGACCTCCGACAGGTGGCCTATGGCGAGCGACTTTAGGTTACGTAAGCCGCGAGACGTATAGTGCTGAGCGAGATCGCACACAAGATTTCTCAACGACTGTTAAAGCGCCCGCTTGCTAGCGAAACGTGGTCAGAATTCAGTTGGAACTGCGCCGGTCATTTTTATGACGCGACACACTTCATCCATCGATACCTGAATGGCTCCGCCTGGTCGTGTGTCGCCCGCGATCTCACTAGTTGGTTTGATCTTCTATGACCCGACGCCCCCAGGGCGCATCGCGATCATCTCGCCATGCCATCCATCCAAGTTCAACATCGGCGAGATGCAGTAAGGTGGAATCCCGTAGAACCATGTCTTTAAGCGAAACCGCGATTGCCTCTGCCGTATTCACGACATCCCCGGTAAGAAACTGCCACATACCGTCGTCTTGGTCTCTTGTCACGAGGAGGATAGGCTTGGTACCGTCCACGATGGACTGAACGGTCAAGCAGGCTACATTCGGCGGACTGTCAAACGGCCATTCAGGGTTTTCGCTTGTCATGTTTGATCGTTGAATCTACGGCGTGGCGGTAACCAAGTAGCGCAGCAGAAAATCAGGATGTCGCGGGTGCCTCGTCCCCGGTACCTGCCCAACGCTCCGCTGACGCGCGCGGACGAAAGTGTACTTTTTACGACGATTGCACACAATCGAGTTCAGAACTGATACGACCGCTTCTGGCCGAATCCGGAAGCCCAGGTGCCACCGGGCCGCAGCGGTGGTAGACGCCGCTATGCCGTTGGCCACGGCGGCGGCTGTGGCCTGATCCGCGAGCCTGAGGCGAGGTTCTGCGACAATGTAGCTCATCCATCCATAAGGTCCGAGCGCGAGCAATATGTCTTCATTGAACGAGAAGCTAGCCGACTTTGCCGCCGCTCTCTCGGGGGCCGTCACGGCTCCCGATGGGTATCCCGAATGGGGATACGTAACCTACGAAAGCAACATGGCGGACTTAAAGTCGCTATGGTCCGAGCTACGACCACAGTTGAAGCGGGATACCCAGCGCATTGAAGATATCGACAAAAAGCTGACCGAGATGTTCCGGGCATTCGCCCAAGGGGAAAAGGAGAAGGGGCAAGAAATAGCATGGGCCCTCTACAACCTAAAGGTCAAAAGCCTTCGATAGGGTTGTCGCAGACACCCCGTTTGGAACAACCCGGGCCCGCGGTAGCAGCTCGGATACCCCGATGATCGGCATATTGTCAACGCCTGCCTGAGTGCCAGGGTCGGAGAAAAAATGCCTCAAGGTGCTCGCAGCATCCAGGCTGAAGTGCACATCTAACGCAGATTGACCACAATCTGGCCTTGAGTCAGTAATGACCGCTCTGGTCGCTGCCATTGTAGCGGCGTGGCCGCCCCCCTCCCGCTCGCGCTGCTCAGAATTCTGTGGCCGGTCCAGCCACAGGCTGCCCGCCGACGCCGGCGGCGTCGCCTCGTGCGCCGGGACTGGCCACCAGCGCCGAGCGTGCACGAGCTGGCCGTCCCGCGCTTGCAGCGACACCGCGAGTCCAGAGCCACGGAAGTGGCCTTGCAGCGCCGCCGGCGCCAGCCAGTGGCCGATCTACGCTGGGACCACCACCAGTTGCCGGCACCACGCCGGGCCAACTTCAAGGTTGGGAAGTGTGCTGGCAGGCGCGGGCGCCGGCGGCCCCAGTCAGGCTGAGCGGGACTGCTGGGCCGCCAGTTGCCTGCACGCCGGTGCAGGCCAGACACGCGCCCGACCTCGCGGTCGTCGGCACTGCGGCACCACACAAGGCTGACGTAGTGCTCACTCGCGGGCAGGCCCACCAACGGGCGGCATGCGCACCCGGGAGAACCCCGCGCAAACCAGCCAGCGACCGCATGCGGTCTCGCAATGAGGCAGGAGCCGAGGCGACGCCGCCACCGGCCGGCTGACCGCCCAGGGTCAGCACCACCAGTTGTCGGCGGAATGTGCCGACCCAACCTTGATGCCGGAAGTGCGTTGATGCGCGCGGGCGCCGACGGCACCAGTCAGGCTGCCCAGAATCTTCGCGCCGCCTGTTGCCTGCACGCTGCAGCCGACCCTGCCCCGAGCTCGCCTGGCAGGCTGCCACACACTGGGTCTGCATGCGACCTTGAGACGGGGACGAGCGCCGGGCACGGAGGGCTGCTGACGATCCATATCGGTCCTTCGCGTTTCCCAGAAGCGATCGACGAAACGGTCCTCAAAAACTTCCGTTGCCTCGACTGCCAGCACGTATTCATCGCCCGCAATTGAACGCTCCACGGGGCAATATCGTGAGCGGTTCTTGTCAGTAAAATGGGTCTGAGAAAATCTGGAATACGGCCCTGGGTCCTACCATCTTTGATTGCGTGCAGTTAAGATACGCTGTTACAGTGCGCTGGGCGAGTGCAGGAATATCTCGGGACAGGGAGTCAGAATGGGTGGCGATAGTGGTTCGCCTATTGATCTAAATCGGATGTCGTTGATTGCGTTGATAAATCAGAATATCAATCTGCTTGGCGCCGGATGGTTGGATCGAAGGCTGAAAAAAGATGAGCAGGAACGCCGTATGGCGCGCGCAAGCAACCATCGGAAGCATAGGGTCCGTCAGCAGGCAAAGCACCCGCTTGTGCTATGGTATCGAGAATATCAGCAGGCATTGGCGAAGACCGATGAGGACCATGCGCTGTCTGGGAGTCAGTCGACGCTGCTGCTGGCTGCTTTTTTTAGCAATCTGAGCAAGGCGAAGGACTGTGCGGGTATGGCTCACATTCTTAAACGCCTTATCAAACCGGACGAGTTTCTTGCTGCAGCATTCGAGGTCGAGGTCGCCGTCTTCTATCTCAATCTAGGTTGGCAAGTTCAATTTGTTGAGGCCAATCAAGAGCGGTCCCCCGATCTTGAGATAATGCAGCCAGACGGTTCCAGATTCTGGGCGGAGTGCAAGCGCAAAGACGAGATGACCGCGAGGGACCTCGAAAACGAGGCCTTCTTCAATAACGTGAAGGACCGGCTGTACAAAGTATGGGGGCCCACGAAGCAGAATCTGGGCCTGACGATTCAATTTGCCAAAGATCCTCAAAAATCTGAACTGGATGATATCTGTGAACTAGCGTTGGAAATGGGCCGGCAATTGACGACTGCCGAGCCCGAAAACAGGTTGCCTATCGGGGCTTCCATGCTCGCAGGGAAGCATCGGGTGCGCTTGCACTATCTGGCCGAGCCGGATGTGGTACAAGCCTATACGCCAATCGACTATGGCGGTGATTCCTCCGAGTTTATGGCCGAACAGCGCGTGACCTTATATACTGGGCTGCTGATGAAAAACCCAAAGGTCTTCGATTTCAGATGCGATATACCAGCGGATAAGTATCAATCGGCGATCAATTCGTTCAATTCGGCGGTGGGACAAATACCTCCATCGGGGCCTGGCGTTATCTGGATACGCGTTCCGTTCCCGGATGGCTATGGGGCGCAACTGAAAGATCTCGAAAGCTTGGCATCTAGGATTCAGCGTGAATTGACGGGAGAGTACAACAGGCGCATTAATGCGGTCGTCCTATCAGCGCGCTGGTTTGCCAGCGATCCACACGATGGAATGCAAGCGATTAGGTATAGCCACGATTTCCGCGTCGTTGAACACAATCAGCCTCGCTCACCGATGACGGCATAGAAATCTAGCCGGGCCGTAGCGTATCTCCGACCGTCAATCGATGTCCAAAGGCGAGGAAACGGAGCAAAATCTTACGCACCTGCTTGCTTGGTCCGGTTCGCCAGCGTCATTTCAGGTGATCACCTTGCAGCCAGGTTATGACGGGGCATCGGAGCCCACAATTGCGATGCTGAAGACTTGATGACAGTCGGTAAGTGAACTGCCCCGGGAATCGTGGAGGCTGTTGCGTTTATGGCATCACGGCAGTGCGATGGCAGCCGCGGCACCGGAGAGACACTTCTACGACGGATTGCACGCAATGCGGGGCCGATTTCAAACGGCCGCTTCTGGCTGAGGATTCAACTGGTAGAGGCCATTGCAGCGGCGTGCCCCGGACCGCCTCCCCGCTCGCGCTGCCAGAAGTCACCGTTCGGGCCTGCCACGGCTGGCAGCGTTGGCGGCGCCGCCGGCGCCAGCACGGTCGGCAAGTCTACCGGCCACCGCCGCCGAGCATGCCGACGCCCCGTCGCGGCCGCACCGCGCACACCGGTGCAGGCCGGGCACGCGCCCGACCGGGACACCGCACTCACTGCAGCACCACGCACGGACAGGCCTATCACCAGCTAGCGCGCCGGTACGAAACGTTCATTCGCGAGCTGGCCAGCGGCCGCACAGCCCTGCGGCGCCGGCTGCGGCCGGCCGGCGCGGGCCAAAGACGCGACCAACAGGCGGCACTCAGACCAGCGGGTGAGAGCAAGACGCCAGCGCCATGACGCTTGCAGACTTCCTCTTCGAGACAAAAGCGTATCAACAAGCCAAGGGCCTCATCGCAACGTCGGCCACCCCGGTGCCGCTCGCGATGGCCGTTCGCGCTCGCCCGAACGCGACTAAGGATCCGCATGAGCGCGAGCGCTTTCGAGCAAAACCTTGCGGCCCTGAACCGATTGCGTGCCGAAGATGTCGCCCCCGAGGGTACTTCGGCGCTCCGCAGTCAATCGAAAGCTGCGGCCTGAATGTTGTTGCGCAGGCCGTCGGACTGCTGCCATACAGCCATCGCATTGCCGCTGGCATCCACGGCGATCTGTGGGCTAAGCGCATCCCCTGCATTGTCGGTTTCGATCTGTTTGGCTGTTCCCCAACCGGCGCCGGCAACGTAGCGGTTGGACCAGATGTTGGCGCGAGTGCCGTCCGACTGCTGCCAGACCACCAGCGCGTTGCCGCTCGCATCCATGACAATTTGCGGATAGGCGGCATCTCCCGCATTATCCGTCTCGATGAATTCCGCCGTCGGCCCCCAGTTGCCGGCCGCGTAGCGGTTCGCACGGATGTTGTAACGGATACCGTCGGATTGATACCAGACCACCAGCGCATTGCCGCTGCGATCCATGACAATTTGGGGCGCGATCGCATCTCCCGCATTGTCGGCTTCAATCAATTGCGGCGTACCCCAGCCCGTACCTGCCGCATAGCGATTGGACCAGACGTTGGTGCGCACGCCATCGGATTGATACCAGACTGCCAGCGCATTGCCGGCGGCATCCGTGACGAGGCGCGGATAGAGCGCACTTCCCGCATTGTCGGTCTCGATCAGTTGAGCCGTTCCCCAGCCTGTGCCGGCCGTGTAGCGATTGGCCCAGGCGTTGTAGCGGGTGCCATCGTGCTGATGCCAGGCCGCCAACGCATTGCCGTTTGCATCGATGGCGATTTGTGGATAGCCCGCATTTCCCGTATTGTCGGTCTCGATCAATTGCGGCGTACCCCAGCCCGCGCCAACCGTGTAGCGGTTGGCCACGACGTTGGTGTGGAGGCCGTCGGATTGCTGCCAGACCGCCAACGCATTGCCGTTCGTATCCATGGCGATCTGCGGATAGGCTGCGCTCCCCGCATTGTCAGTCTCGATCAGTTGCGCCGTTCCCCAGCCAGCGCCCGCCGTGTAACGGTTGGACCAAATGTTGTAGCGGAAACCGTCGTACTGATACCAGACCGTCAGCGCGTTGCCGGCGGCATCCATGACAACCTGTGGATAACCTGCGTCACCCGCATTGTCGGTCTCGACCAATTGCGCCGTTCCCCAACCCGCGCCAGCCGTGTAACGGTTGGACCAGATGTTGGTGCGCACGCCGTCGAATTGATACCAGACTGCCAGCGCGTTGCCGTTGCCGTCCTTGGCGATTTGCGGAGCGACTGCGTCACCCGCATTGTTGGTCTCGATCAGTTGTGAGCTCTTCCAACTGCCGTCGGCCGTCGTGAAGCTCAATGTGATCGGCGCTGCCAGCTGCCGGCCGGAGGCACTGGACAGGCCGGTTCCGATGTTCAGCGTATAGCGCGTCAGTGGTAGCAGCGCCCGCGCCGGCGTCACGCTCAACTGCGTGCCCGCGACCGCCTGCGAGGTCGCCGCGCTGCCGTTCGCATGATTGAGCGACACATTCGACGCGGTCGCCGTGGCGACATCCAGTCCCTCCGAGAATGTGAGGCTCGGTGCCACCGCGCGCGACATTTCCGTTGCGCCATCCGTGACCGAAGCGTTCACCAGACCGAGCTGGACAGCGGGAGCCGGTGGAGGCGCCGAACCACCAGACGGTGGCGCCGAACTGCTAGGGGGTGGAACCGAACTACCAGAGTCACCCGAACCACCACACCCCGCCAAAGCCAGGCTGACCACTATCGCCCATCCCTGCCGACGCAAAGCCTTCCCGTTGCATGGCATCCTCATGCTGCTCCCTGTTTTTTTGTTTGTCCTTTTTGCGGTGGCTGCATCGCATGCCCGAATCCCGCACGCGCTATCCGATCAGAGAACCCGCCACCATGCCACCCCACTCCTTGGTGGCTCAAGATCAGCCAAATTCTGCCGATGTGACTCGGTTGGGGCCGTTGTGCGTTCACCTATTTGCCGGGACGCCGCGCGGTCTTGACATCGGCGCCACACCGGTAGGCTAAGTACAAGCGCGCCAGAAATACGCCCAAGCACTGAAGCCTAATAGGATAAATGCAAGAGAGCACCAAGTTCGCGTTCTCCGAAGTTGCCTCAGCAGCGGTCCCTACACTGGCCCTGGGCGGCGGCGGTCGCAATGCGGCGCCAGCATCGGCGACGACGACGCCCACAACGCCAATGGACCTGCACCTCCCACGCCGGCGACCACGGTTCAATGTCCGTCTTACACGGGAGCACACTCCTCCCCAATTTCACGGAATCGCAAGCGTCTCCCTGGCAGGCCCCGGAGAATCGCATCAAACGAAACATTGGTTCTCACCGCCCCGAGCCCTTGCGAGGCTAATAATCCGGCTAACTCAATGGTCCACAGGCATCCAATAAATCTGGTTACCATAATCCGACCGACTCACGGATAAAGGAAATATTCCCTATGTTGTCGTACATCCCGACGGTTTTCTTCATTTATTTTATTCCTGCCGTCATTGCGTTTAAGCTTGCGGTAAAGCATGGCCGCAATCCTATCCTCTGGTGCCTGGTTTGCAGTTTCCCAATTTCTTATTTTGGCCTGCTCGTCTACTACTTTACCGGATTTAGACGACTTCCAACCGTATCCGAGTACTTGAAAGCCCACCCCCAATGTTCCACGGGTCGAGGGATCTCTTGCTTTCGCTGCCGCTCGCAGAGCATCCGCCTCTGGCGCTCGGAAAGCCTACTATCGATAACTCAGCACCACATCTGTAATCACTGTGGTACCACACTCTATAAGTCCTAGACCCCCGACGAGAGGGTGACGTTCGGGTCCTGGATACTTCGCCCCCCAACTTCCGTGGGGTGAAATTCGCTTTCGATCGGCCGTTATACCCCCGGTTGCCGTTTCTATAACCCACAGATTGATACCGTCATACTGTCCAAAACACCAACATGCGCCTCCTGCTCGCCATCCTCCTGCCCTGGGTCCAGTTCTTCACCATCGGCCGCCCCTTCGCCGGCATTATTTGCCTCCTCCTGCAACTCACGCTGATCGGTTGGGTGCCAGCGGCAATCTGGTCTGTCTATGCCCTCGGCCAGTACAAGACCGACAAGAAGATCAAGGCAGCGCTCAACGCGCATGGCCGTTGATTCGGGGAATCTAGGCTTCGAAATCAGTTCAATAAGATGGAAAAAAGCACTGCAATCCGGCAGTGCAGAAACTCCGGCAGGTAAACCAAGAAAATGCAATTCCTGCGCTTTACTCTCTCCACGATTTCGGCAGCAACGCTCCTCGCATTGGCCGCATGCGGCGGAGGTGCTGGTGATGCCCCGGCAGCATCGGCCCCGGCCACGACGACGCCTCCGCCCGCGCCGGCGATCACCGTCCAGGGCACCGCGCCGGCTGTCACCGCCGATCCGCTGGCCGTGGTCTTCGTCCCGCAAACCGAGACCTCGACGCGCTCGACCCAGCAATCCATCGCCAGCAACGCATTCCCGGCGCAGTTCCAGAAGGCAACCGCCGAAGAATAGCCAGCGCGAAAAATCCCCAACGAAGGAAGGCGTCCTTCCTCCGCCCCACTGCGCCTTTCCCGCAAGCCTCGCCCGCTACCTATCCGCGCGACGTCCAGGAGCACCGGGTCACGCTGCAAGGCTCCAGCGCAAGGAATCCCCCCTGCGCCACCCCTCTCCCTGGTGGCTCAAGATCAGCCAAATTCTGCCGATGTGATTCGGTTGGGGTCTTTGTGCGTTCACCTATTTGCCGGGACGCCGCGCGGACTTGACATTCCGGCCAAGCCGGTAAGCTAAGTACAAGCGCTACAGAAATGCGCCAAAGCCCTGAAACTCAATAGGAAAAGAAAAATGCAAAACAGCACCAAGTTCGCGTTCTCCGCAGTCGCCGCAGCAGCGGTCCTCGCACTGGCCGCATGCGGCGGCGGCGGTGGCGATGCCCCGGCTGCGTCGGCCCCGGCCACGACGACGCCTCCGCCCGCGCCGGCGATCACCGTCCAGGGCACCGCGCCGGCTGTCACCGCCGATCCGCTGGCCGTGGTCTTCGTCCCGCAAACCGAGACTTCCACCCGTACCACGCAGCAATCCATCGCCAGCAACGCATTCCC
>NZ_AQPL01000539.1:0-13167 GCF_000395345.1 Cupriavidus sp. WS
CACCGAATACCGCTGACCACGAACGGTCTCCGGGTGGCTCGTGCAGTTCGACAAGCCATCGGGAGACCCTTCGCAGTGGGCGGAAGAAATGCAGATCAGCAGAACGCGCGGGATGCGGTTCGCGGAGAAGCTACCTTCAGGTCCCGTGGCCGGAGCGGCCAGGCGGGACGCGCGCACGGATCAAGAAGGCGTTGCGCGCTGGGCGTCCCGCAGGGCGTGCGGGACAAGGGCCACGCCGCCGATGGCGGGCACGGCTCACGGGGAACGGGGTCGGGTCAGGAACCTTGGCGGCCGCTGCGGTGCGGGCGCGAGGCACCGCGCTTGGACGTGCCGGATTCGACCGGCAGCGTGCCTTTGCAGTCGGGGTAACGACTGCACGACCAAAACGGGCCGCTCTTGCCGCTGCGCTGACGCGTGGGTGCGCCGCACTGCGGGCATGCCGGCCCTTGGGGAACCTTGATGGACAGGGACGCGATGCTGTACTGCGCGATCAACTGCGAAATCCATGCAGCCTGCTTTCCGATGAATACGTCCAGCGTAAGCTGTCCAGCTTCGATCATGTCGAGCGCCTGTTCCCAGACAGCGGTAGTGCCAGGGTCGGCGATCGCCGCGGGCACGGCGTCGATCAGTGTGAAAGCAGCATCGGATGCGCGGATGGCGCGCCCCTTCTTCACGATATAGCCGCGTGCGATCAGGCCGCTGATGATGTTGGCTCGCGTCGCTTCGGTGCCGATGCCGACCGTGTCCCTGAACTTCTGCTTCAGGCGCGGGTCCGTCACCAGCTTGGCGACTCCCTTCATGGATTTGACAAGTTCGCCCTGCGTGTACGGCCTGGGTGGCAGCGTCTTGAGCGCCTTCAGATCGACGTCGGCCACCAGACATGCCAAGCCCTCGCGCAGCGCGGGAAGCACCTGGCTGCGCGCCGCAGCGTCGCCGTCCTCGTCGGGCTGAGGCTCGGTCAGTACCAGGGGCCAGCCCTTCACCACGACCTGCTTGCCCGTGGCCGCCAGTTTCTGCTGGCCGCAGGCTAGGTTCGCCACGGTGCGATCGAACTCGTGGTGAGGGAGGAACTGCGCGAGGTAATGCGCCCGGATCAGCCGGTACACCGCCAACTCCTTCTCGCTCATGGCCGAGAGGTTCGCTGGTTCGAGCGTCGGAATGATGCCGTGGTGCGCCGTGACCTTGCCGTCATTCCATGCACGCGAGCGCTGGGAGCGGTCGAGCTGGTCCATGATCGGGCGCAGCGAGGGATCGGTCCTGAGCAGACTGTCGAGAACCGTGGACACCTCGGCGAACATGCTTTCGGGCAGATAGCCGGAATCCGAGCGCGGGTACGTCGTGGCTTTGTGCGTCTCGTACAGGGCCTGGGCGATCTCCAGGGTTTCCTGCACGTCCAGCCCAAGTTGCTTGGAACAAACCTCCTGCAAGGTGCCCAGGTCGAACAGCAGCGGCGGGCCTTCGCGCACGCGCTCGGTCTCGACCGACACCACCTGCGCGCTGCCCGCGCCGCGAATCTGCTGCGCGGCCCGCTGTGCGACCGGCTGCTGCAGGCAGCGGCCCGTGTCGTCGGTGTAGGCATCGGGCGGAACCCATTGCGCGGTGAAAGACTGGCCGCTTGCGGACAGGGACACGTCGATGGCCCAGTACGGTACGGACACGAAGGCCGCAATTTCGCGGTCGCGGTCCACCACGAGCTTGAGCGTCGGTGTCTGCACGCGGCCGACCGACAGCACGCCGTCGTAGCCCGCTTGTCGACCGAGCACGGTGAACAGGCGGCTGAGGTTCATTCCCACGAGCCAGTCGGCCCGCGATCGTGCCAGCGCCGAGTAGTACATCGGCAGCGTCTCGGCCGATGGCCTGAGCTTGCCCAGTGCGGCGCGGATGGACGCATCGTTGAGTGCCGACAACCATAGCCGCTCGATGGGGCCGCGGTAGCCGCACAGTTCGATGATCTCGCGAGCGATCAACTCGCCTTCGCGGTCGGCATCGGTGGCGATGACAAGCTGGGTCGCCTTCGCCAGAAGCGCCTTGACGACCTTGAATTGCGTGGCGGTCTTCGGTTTGACCTCGACCCGCCAATTCTGGGGAATGATGGGCAACTGCTCAATGGACCAGCGCTTCAACTGCTCGTCGTAGGCTTCGGGCGCAGCGGCTTCTACGAGATGGCCGATGCACCAGGTGACAGTGACGCCGGAACCGTTGAGACAGCCTTCACCGCGCTGCGTGGCGCCGAGAATCCGGCCAATGTCTTTGCCCTGGGAGGGCTTCTCGCACAAGAACAGCCGCATATCCGTCCATCCGATTCCCGTGGTTCATGGAGTTGCTGGGATCGAGCATGCCGAGCACCACCAGGAGCAGCAGCAAACAAGCGGCACGCGGCGGCGACCGCTTTCACGGATGGAAGGGCTTGTGCGGGGATGGCGAGTGGCCGGAGGTATGCGGGTCGGGAGCGGCGATTCGCGGGTACGCGTGGAAGTCAGTGGACGTTGATGGAGCTATCCCCTGGGGATAGCTCGCGGCACATGGAGGGCGGCTAAGCACCGCGGCAGCCGCCCTCCGTGCCGGGTCACTTCCTGCGCTTCGTCTCTTTCGGCGCGGTCGATTCCTGGTCGGCCTGCGGCTTCGGTTCTGCCTCCTGTGGCTTCGGGCTGAGGACCACAGACTCGATGCGGTACGGCAGAATGCCGACGCTGCGCGCGTTGACTTGCCAGGTCTCGCGTGGCTGATCTTCGTTGTCCGTCCAAGGCTCGCGCTCCATGCGGCCGATCACCAGCACCCGCATACCCTTCTGGTAGAGGCGCTGCCAGTGCTCGGCGTCGCGGTGCCAGATTTCCACCGGCGCCCAGAAGCCGCCACGGTCCTCAAAGGTGCCATCCTTCTTGGGAACGGGGTTGTCGAAATAGACGTTCAGGCGCAGCAGGCGGGTGGGCTCGTCGTTGCCATTGGGGAATTCGCGGTACTCCGGTGGCGAGCCGATGTTGCCTTCGCCAGAAAAATGCGTGCTCATGGTGTGATCTCCGTGGTGGTTGAAATACCCGTGCCTCGTCGGCGCCGGGCGCGTGCTGGGATGGCTGGCGCAATCACCGATCGCGCATTGCGGGTGGGGTGGACGTGAGCCGGCGCAGGTAGGCGTTGTCTGCCTCGGCCGCTTTGCTGGCGCATTCCTGCGCCTGCCTGCCCAAGGTGTGCAGCAGGCTGATCTGCATGTTCAACGTGATGCGCTGCAGCTCGATCGCGTGCAGGTCGGCCAGCAGGTTGGCCGGCGTGCTGGTGCTCGCCATCAGCTCCTGCCACAGGGCTACGCCCATGGCCGAGCGGTCGTGCTTGCGCCAGCGAAGGAACGTCGTTCCCGCGCCAGTTGTCTGCTGGGCCAGCTCGATGGGTAGCAGGTGGAAGGGATGCCCGACTGCCTGTTGCAGCACCTGTCGCTGCGCCAAGCCAATCAGTTCGTCGCGCATGGCGAAGCACTGGCTGGCCCAGGCCTCGAAGTCCCCTTTACCTTTAAAAGGCTTTAAAAGGCCTTTTAGAGAGGCCGCGTGTTCCAGCCGCATGAAGGCTTCCTGTTGCAGGCCCCGGAAGTAGCGGATCGGTTGGTTCAGATCGCTCATGCCGGTTCGTCCTCACCGGCTGCGGTTTCGGATGGCTCGGCGGTGATGGCTTCATCGCCGGACGGAGGCGCTGCGGCAGAACCATCGCTGCGCTGTTGCAGGCCACGGCGCGCGATGGGCGGCGCAAACTTCGAACGGCGTGTGCCTTCGAGCACCTCCTGGGGCAGTTCGCCGAACTTCTCCAGCGCCGCCCGTGCTGCGGCATTTTTGGCCGCGAAGTCGTCCCGGGTGCAGCCCGAGTAGCGGTACTGCTGCGCCAGACTGAACAGGCTGCGCAGCGCGTGGGCGCCTTCGTTGAGCCATCGCTCCAATGTCGAGCGATCGATCAGCGCGGTGTGATGGGCGAGGATCAACTTGCGGGCGATGTCGTCGTAGTCGGCCAGGAGATAGACCGCCGCGAAGCCGAGCTGCGCGTTCACAAATAAGGGGAGCTTCACCGGCTGCACGTTGAGGTTTTCGCCCAGGCTCAATGCTGCGGGTACGCCGGCCAGCGCCTGGTCAACTTGCTCGCGCAGCGATTGCAGCGTGGATTTGGTCTGGTCGAGCTTTTCCTCGATGCGCAACATCCACCAGTCGCTGTACGGGTCGTCTTGCTCCGATCCGCGCTTCATCTTGTTCATCACGGCGATGTAGCCGTTGAGCCCGACAATGCCCGGCCGCCCCTCAGCGGCGGCACGCCCATGCCAGATGCGCGAGGCGTGGTGGGTGTGAAGCGTCAGCGACATCGCGCTGCGCAAGGAGCCGAGATTGAGTTGTAAAGGTTCGTTGGTTGCCATGGTGACCGCCCGCTGTGGAAAAGGAGCCGTCAGGATCGACACGCAACGGAAGGCAGTCAGTCAACAAACCGAAATGAATCAGTCCCCGGTTGTCATGGCAGTGCCAGCCCGAGGCACGAGCTATCCCCAGGGGATAGCTCCATCAAACGCCATGGAGCACTGTTCGCGCGAATGTCAGCGTCGCTCCTGAAACCGGCGCCATCGCAGTGCGGTGGACGAAAGTACCGGGCCGTACCTGTCGGCGTTACGCCTTGCATTACATCTATCCCCTGGGGATAGCTCTACTGACGGCCACGGATGTCTGCTTCATGACCATGCCGCTCGTAACGATCAGCTCTTGCGCAGAAGGTCACGCAGCCGTTCGATGTGCTGTTTGGCCACCTCGGGTGGAACCACATTGCGTGGTGCCTCAGACGGCGCATCTCGCGCGGCGGTGGGGGGTGCTGTCGCGCCAGCCTGCTTGGCCCACGCGTTGAACTCGCCACGGATGGCGCGCTGGATGATGCCGAACAGGTAGCCGGCCGGGTTGCGGATGGTGTTGCCGCGACAACGATCGGCCCATTCGTCCAGCACGGCCTGACGCAGCGGGACATCGACCTGCTGCAATGCCACCATCGCCCCGGCCTGCTGCTCTTCTTTCAAACCAAGGAAGCGATCAGGCAAGCGGACACCTTGCATCGCGCGCACCTGCCCACGCTCGCGCGCGGTAGTACGTACTTCATTAATACGACTACTACGTACAGTACGGTCCTGCTTCGGATTCCGAAGAGAGCCGTCTGACGCGGGTTTCGGCCCTGCTTCGGATTCCGAAGACGGGTGCTCGGGATTCCGAAGAAGGCTTGGAGCCCCTTCTTCGGAATCGTGAACCATGTCCTCCTGTGGATAACTCTCTTGCGTCCCGATGCCCTGGCTGGCGAGGCGTTCGGCAAGGACCTGCAGCCGCGAGGGCAGCGTGCGGCCGGACAGCAACGGGTCTTCGGCGATCTCCTTGAGGGTGTGCAGACCCACGACCTGAACGGCCTTGGCCGAGTGGCCCAGAGCCTGGCTGACGAGCTGCAAGTAGTCTGCGTCGAGCTGCATCGCCTCGAATGGAGTCAAGGGCTCGTCGTGCAGAACATAGAGGTTGCCGAGAATACGGCCGGTCTTGGGGTCGCGTCTGCGCCGCACGAGACTCAACCAGCGTGTCAGGCGCAACAGCGTCAGCGCGCGTGCGACGGTCTCGTGGGAGGCTTGTCCAGCGCAGGGTGTTGACGCGAGCCATGGCCGAAGTTGCTCATATGTCGGAAACGCAGTGACGCCATCCTCGTTGAGCATCATCCGAAACACTTGCCACGCATTGCGCTCCAGCGGTGTCAGGCGTCGGTCGAGAAAGAGCCGCCGCGGCACGCTCTCGTGACGATTGCCGCTGAAAAGGAAACCGTCACCAGATGTTGACCCAGGCGACGGTGCAGATGCAGGTGCGGATGCGGGCGCCCGGGGTTTGGGCGCAAGGTCTTTCAGCGCGCTGTTGAACAGATCAGCGAGGGCGACGGGGCCATGGCGTGATGCTCGTGGTGCTGAGTCATCCACGGCCATAACTCAACCCAATCCTTGATCGATCCAGCCTTTGATCGCAGCCCAGACCACCGACAGCGGCAGTTCCATGCCTTCGGCGAGGTCCATTGCCGCATCAAGGACCGAGGTTTCGTCCTCCAGATCGACATTCCTGCTGCTGGTCACGGCCTTCCAGCGCCGCCACAGTTCCGTGTCCTGCTCCTCGTCCAGAACCGGATGGCGCCCCTTGCGTTTGGGCAGACCGAGAACTTCGCGTCGTAGCGCGACTTCCTGATGCGTAAGCCCGTAGAAGCGACTCACCATTTCCGTACTGGCGCCCAGGCGCAGCATGCGATCGACGGTGGCGATCTCCTTCTCCACGTCCTGCGCCTGCTTGAGCAAGCGTCGGAGCACTTCGCGGTTCACGGAGACAGAGCACCAGGAGACGTTGGCATTGGCCAATACGCTGATGAGCGCTGGATGCTTGAGCGCATCCAACTCTTCCTCCCCGAACCCCATCGCCTTGCATCGACGCAATTGGCCGTTGCGCAGGTCGTAGAGCGCCTGGGCGAGGACGGCCTGATTGAGTGGGTTCGGTGCGGACATGCTGGCAACCCTCGTTCAGGTCCCAGAACCGACAGCGCCGGCTTCCAGGTCCAGGAGGCGTCGGGCCAACCGCAGCAGTCGGAACAGCTTGACCAGCGCGGTGTCGCTCAATCGCAAGGCCGCATCGTCCTGGCCGTGCAGCAGTGCCGGCAGGTCGGTGACGATTTGCCCGCTGTCCAAGCCGACGTCGGCCGGCGTCTGACCGGCCAGAGAAACCAGCAGCGCGAGCACGGCGCGTCCCAGGGGCGACGAAGGCCGTGCCTGGGCGCGGCACGCGAACCCGATGCCATCGGGACGATCCGCGACGTACTCGTCCAGCTCGGCCTCGCCTGCGATCTCGCGCGCGAACTGCGCGATGTGGATGCGTAGCCGATCGGGCGTATCCAGTCCAGGGTCGATATACCAGATGTCCGAGATGGGATAGAGGCCACCGGCCTGCACTGGAATCGACTGCAATACGTTGGCTGAGAAATCGGGCGGTAGCGCGTCGCCTAACTGATCGGCGACCATGCGCTGGATGGACTGGAGCCGCTCCGTCGTTGGTGCCGGGGAGATGATGTGCTCCTGAAGCAAATCGCCGACCCCTGCCGTAGGGCTGGCCGCGGAGGCCTCCCTCGGGGCCGTGTCGTCCTCGCGCCGCGTAGGCGCGGCCGCTGCATGGCCTGGACGTGGTGCAGGCGTGATAGTGGATGGTGCTGATTCAACCGGCGATCGCGCGATGGCCCCAGGCTCAGGCAATGCGGGCGGCGCCGATGGCGGCGTCGGGTCGCTGACCAACGCACGGTGACGGCTCTCCGATTCGGTCAGGTCCAGCGCCAGGACGTCGTAGTCGATGCCCAGCAATTCGGACATCTGGCCGATCAGCTCGTCTTGCACTCGCTGCGGCGAAAACTCGTCAGCCTGCGTGTCGAATTGCGACAGCACTTCCTGAAAGAAGCCGTCGAAATCCAGAGGAAGAGAGCGGCCTTTGGCGTACTGCTCCCAGGTGCGCTCACAGGCCTTGCGCATGACCGATAGCCGCTCGACCTGGTGGCGGCCCAATCCGCCATAGAGCACGGTCGGGATCGCGGGCAGCAGATAGCGGACCGCATCGACCATGCGGCTGATGTGCGACTGCTGTACCGGGTAGCCATCGGCGGCCAGGCGGCGAGCCAGTTCGGACTGGCTCAGCGTGGTGCCGCTTTCCTCTTCGTAGAACTCACGCGCTTTCTCGACGCCGAGGGCTCGCTCGATGAACGTCAGGCCGCCGCGTAGCTCGTTCTCCGCAAGGTGCCCGGTCAATGCGACGATCTCGCCACGTGCGGGCCAGGGGCGGAACAAGCACGATATGCGGAAGAATCGCTCGTCCTTGGTCTCCGACCAGAGTTCACGCAGGATCGCCAGCCGCGTGTTGCCGCCGTTGCGGATGATGTAGTGATCTTCGCCTGGACGGCGCGTGATGGCCGGCGCCGCATCCAGGCCGCGTTCACGGATGGAAGCCTTGATTTCCTCGTAGGCGGAATTGCGCTTCTTGCGTGGATCGTGATCGTAGGGACGCAACTGGTCCAACGTCACGACCATCGGCGTGTCGACAATCGGGTCGCTCAAGGCGGTGGCGGATGGACCGCTACGTTCGAACCCGGCGGCAAGCAGCTTGCCAGCCATGTCCTGGGACCTCATATCAGCCATGGCCGCATTCCTTTACGCTCGCGGCCTGGGCTTGGGCCTGGCGCTCGGCACGGCGGATCTGCGCGCGGGCGTTGAGGGTCGCCCGGTGGTCGCTCGCGGTCGAGCTGGTGTAGATCGCGGCGCAGCCGACCTTGGTGAACTTGAGGTGTCCACCCGGTGTGCGTTTGACGTGCCAGCCTTCGCTGATCGCAAATTCGATCAGGACGCGTAGCCGCTTGTGGCCGCGGGCCAGTTCATGTGCGCTTGCCATGCTGCCTCCCAGTCTCAGAAGGACGCTGCTGGCGGCCGGACACGAAGGCCAATTGATCCTGCCATTGCGGGAACAACTCGCTGGCAAGGGCGCGCATGGTGTCGAGAGCGGCTGGCGCGACTCTGCCCGGTGGCTGTCGGTACTCGACGCGATGCACCGGCAGGCCGCGGGTCGCAGCGCGCGGATAGGCTTCGATAGCCGGCACGTCAGTAGCCAGCACACGGATGCCAGCATGCTCCTGGAACAGGTCGCGCAGGGCCTGCTGGATCAGCCGCGCGTTGGCGGACACGGGGTGGACGCGGTTGATGAGCAGGTGCAGCGGCGGCGGTTCGATGCCGAGGTGTCGGTACGGCGCGATGTCCTCCAGCAACTGCATGGTGCCGCGCCGCAACTCGCGGGCCGCGAGGATTTCCGGGGTCACGGGCGACAGCGCAAGATCGGACGCGAGCACGGCCATCTCCAGCAAGACGCTGCGCGCGCCCTGGGTGTCGATCAACAGCAGGTCATAGAGAGGCGCCAGCACCGGCAACAGATGGCGTAACCGCAGGCGCCCGTCCGGCGCATGCAGCAGCAAGGTGTTCAGTTCGCCTCGGTGGTCGTTGGAGAGCACTAGGTCCAGGCCCGCGATGCTCGTGCGGGACACGAGCCGGTCGAGATCGCGCTCGTTGAAGGCCAGCAGCTCGTAGATGCCACCGGGCGCGCGGTGGGCCAGTTCGTAATAGGACGACAACGTGGGCTGCACGTCGAGGTCGAGCAGCAGTACGCGCAAGCCCGCGTCGGCGGCAAGACCGCCGAGGTTGGCTGCGGTGGTCGTTTTGCCGACGCCGCCCTTGGTCGAGATGATGGATACAACCTGCATGGCGCTCTCCGTCTAGGGATAGGGAATTCCGAGGGAGAGCCGCTCAGGTGCGATTGTTGAGACGTTCGGCGATCCACTGGTCGATCTCGACCGAATCCCAGCCCACTGCACGCACGCCCAGACGCAGCGCCTGGGGGAACTTGCCGGCACGCATCAGGTTGTAGATGTGGGCACGCTTGAAGCCGGACTTGGCCTCGACTTCATCGAGACGCAAGATGCGGCGCTCGTTGGGCGGTAGTACAGGTATCTGCGACATGGCGGTCACTCCTGAACGCTCAGTGGCGTTTGTTGGCGTGACACCTATTCAAATGTCGACTTCTGTCTCAGGCCACCGTAAATGCGGTTTCCGTGACCGCAGATTCGGGCTTGCAAATATCAGGAAACGGCGGCCCGCAGCTTGCGGCGGGCTTGTGCAAACTTGGCTTGCAGCGTGCGATCGGTAATGCCCATGAGTTCGCCGTGATGCGCGATCATCGCGGTAGCGATAGCCTCCTGGCTATTGAAACTGGAATACGGTGTGCCCGACGGAGATTGGCCGAGCATCAGTTCCAGCATGGTGCCGATGATGTGGAGGTAGGTGGCCTCGGCCCGGTCGCTGATGGGGCATTGCGCGCAGGCGGGAATGACCGTGGACTGCTTGAGTAGCGCGTCGTGCTGTTCTTGCAGCTCGCGCATTTGGCGCTTGCACTGCTCCAGAGCGGATTTGAGGGCCAATCGCTCGACCAGCATGGCTTGGCCGGTCTCCAGGGAGATGACGGGATGGGCGATGCGTTCGCTGCGAGAGAAGAGAAAGCCGGGCCGCTGCTCGGGGTAGTGCTGGCGCATCCATCGCTTCAGATCGACGTGGCGAACCGTCAGATCAAGGGACTCGATCAGTGCGGTATCGCGTGTTGTGATGCCGTTCTGCCCGAAGGGCAGTTCCCCATTGAGGATGCCGTCGTAGATTCGGTCGGTGTATAGCCGCAGTTCGCCCCAGCGCGGGCAATCCAACGACTGTGGCAGATTCCTTGGCGATAAAACCGAGGCCAGGATCACCTGCTCGTATCGCAGCAGCCCAGCCCAGCGGATGGACGCTTCGATCGGGCGGTAGAACACCTTTGATGTTGGTGCATCATTCTTGTTCTCGTGCATGCTCCGTCTCCTTCCAGGAGAAGAACTACATGGCCGACTCCTTTATCGCCGACCCCGTGGTCGGGCAGTTGTCTGTGTAGGAAACGAGCCCCGAGGCCCGGTCCGTTATGGGTGCTTGAGCACTTCTCACCAGTGCGCTTTTACCGGTGGCTGTCATGTGCCCAATGTGCAAAAATTCATCGGCCGCTAGAAGGTCGAGCATCGGGACGTAGGCTCGACAGTGACGCTCACGCTATCAGCGTCGTAATAAGTTGCGGATTCTGCAAATCTGTCTCGGTATGGCCTTATATGCCAGCGGTTTCACAAGGCGCGACGAGATGGTGGTCGTTGTCCAAGGTCTAGGAAAACTGGGCGAATCCACGCCTGTCATACCCGCCCTGGCATCCTGATATACCGATAAAGAATCGCGTGCTGACGCGCCACGGCTAGGGTGCGCGTTCTTCCTGCGTGACTTGCTTGCGCAGACGGGCAATGCAATGCGCGTTGCATGCGGCTCGTAGATGGCATCCGAACTGGGCCGGCACCGAGAGGATCGGCCTGGGCGTCATCGCGGAAGCGGATGCGGGAACTGAGAGCAGGGGCACGGGCGGCCAGTTCGAGACCGTCGCCGATGACGTTGTGACGACTGCGGGTCTGGTGTGCTGGGTGTGGGTCTATGGATGCCAGTGGAACTCTTTGGACGATCTTTGTTGGCGGGGACGAAAAAATAGGCTACAATCTAGGTCTTCGCTGGCCACCTCGGCGAAGAAAGAGCTTGGGAATCAACGACTTACTGCCCTAGTAAACGTCTCGTCTCCCGCTCCAATTTATGATCTACAGACGTCCACTGACGTCTGTAAGTCATTGAAAAGAGGAGCTTCGGCTCCTTTTTTCATTCCAGCCAAAGCCACGGAAATCCACCGACAGCCAGCGTTTTTGAGGCCAAAATTAAGGCCAAAGAATGCGGGTGGTGCCGGTTCCGGGTTGTTGCTGGGGTTGGATCGGGATGACCAGCAGCATCGAGCCTAAGTCTCACGACTTAGGAGTTTGATGATGGCACTCTCTGATCTGACCGTGCGGCAAGCCAAGGCCGCCAAGAAAACCTACAGCATCCCCGATACCGACGGCCTCGGCCTGGTGGTCGCCCCTACCGGCGGCAAATCGTGGCACCTGCGTTACTACTGGCTCGGCAAGCAAAAACGCATCTCCCTGGGCAACTATCCCGAGATCGGCCTGCGCGAAGCCCGCACCTTGCGCGACGAAGCCCGGGCACTCCTGGCCCAAGGCATCAACCCCCACGCTGACCGTAAGCAGAAGCGGCACGCGGTCAAGTTGGCCTCGGACTACACGTTCAAGGCTGTCTTCGATGCCTGGTTCGAGCACCGCGCCAAGGAACTCAAGGAAGGCAGGAACAGCACGCTGTCGCAGATCAAGCGGATCTTCGAGAAAGACGTGCTGCCCAGCCTCAAGCAAATGTCGATCTATGACATTCGGCGGCCGCAGCTCCTGGGCGTCCTGGCGCGGATCGAAAAGCGCGAGGCGTTCACCACTGCAGAGAAGGTCCGTACCTGGCTGGGACAGTTGTTCCGCTACGCGCTGGTCATTGTCGAGGGAATGGAGGCCAATCCGGCTACGGACCTGGACGTAGTGGCCGAGCCCAAGCCCGCGGTGACCCACAACCCCTACCTGCATCTGCCTGAGCTTCCCGAGTTCCTCCAGAAGCTCAGGCTCTACAACCCTCGGGGCTGGCAGACCCAGCTTGGTATCCGCCTGCTGTTCCTGACCGGCGTGCGTACCGGAGAGCTGCGGCTCGCGACCCCCGACCAGTTCGACCTCGACCGTGGCCTGTGGATCATCCCGCCGGAAATCGTCAAGCAGCTTCAGGACGAGATGCGCAAGGCGGGCAAGCGTCCGCAGGATGTGCCGCCCTACATCGTGCCGTTGTCCGTCCAGGCCATCGAGATCGTGCGCTACCTGCTCGGGGTGATGCGGCCGGCGCAGCGCCACCTGTTGACACACCGCAGCAACCTCAAGAAGCGCATCAGCGAGAACACGCTCAACGCCGCCTTGAAGCGGATGGGTTACACGGATCGACTGACCGGACACGGTATTCGCGGAACGATCTCGACGGCGCTCAACGAGATCGGTTACCCGAAGATTTGGGTGGATGCCCAGCTTTCGCACTCCGATCCGAACAAGGTAAGTTCGTCCTACAACCACGCCAAGTATGTGGAGCCGCGGCGCCGGATGATGCAGGACTGGGCTGACCGTCTCGACTTGCTCGAACAGGCCCAGGTCGAAGCGGCCAGCGCACACCTCACTATCCACATCGAGGGCGTGCCCGCCATTGCGGAGGAGGACAAGGCTGACGCCATCGTTGCAAGTTCCTCTGCGGCACCCGTTCCGCCGGTAGTGGCTACCCCTATCGTTGTGACGCCGAGCGACGGAGGCATCACCTTCCAACGGTTGTCGCAGGTGCCGCCACCCCCGACACATGCGCCGGAACCCGAGGTGTCCGCCATCCAGCGCGAGCGCGAGGAAATGCTGGCCATTTACGAATCGCCGAGCAGTCTGCCGGTGCCCCTGTTCGGCAAGCTCGCCGGAAAGTCCAAGGACCAGATCAACCGCGAGCTGAAGGCCGGCAAGCTGCTCTCCATCAGCCTGGGCAACCGGGGGCAGCGCGTCCCCGACTGGCAACTGGTGCCGCTCAAGCATAAGCTGGCCCAGGTGCTCATGCACCAGTACCCGCAGGCGGAT
>NZ_AQPL01000540.1:0-461 GCF_000395345.1 Cupriavidus sp. WS
TAAGCTGGCCCAGGTGCTCATGCACCAGTACCCGCAGGCGGATTCATGGGAGCTTTACCGCATGTTGACCCGGCCACACCCCGACCTGGGTGATCGCGCGGCCATCGACATCGTGACGCCAAGCAATCTGGGCATGGTGGCCCAGGTCATCGCAGGCGGCCAGCCCCATGCGAATGCTCCCGAGGTCGTCCCGCCGCGGCCTATCTCCGAAGAGGTGCGCCAGAGCGTTCGCCGGCTGATGGAGAGCGCTGTGGCTTTGGACGGCGCGTAGTGTTACAGCGCCCGCGAGGGCCTCACGGCCCCCGCGCTACATCTGCACCGCCTGCATGAGTTCGTTCAGTGTGCTGTGGTGCGGGAGCTAAGGACAGGCGCCGATGTCGCCGTCTAGAAATCGAGCAGACGATCATGCATGTCCAGCGGATCGTTGGACGCCTGGCATCTGGGACGTGTCAGGAATTTTG
>NZ_AQPL01000541.1:0-13078 GCF_000395345.1 Cupriavidus sp. WS
AGCCCGCCGCGCCCGCGCGGCGCGAGCCGGTCCGGCGCGTGGCGCCGCCCGCGCGGGTGCCGGTGCTCGCGGCCAGCGCAGCCGGCGCGGGTGGCGCTGGCGGCGACGACTGGAGCGCGTTCTGACCCATGCCGGCGCGACCGCAGCCGTTTTCCTTTTCGGGGACGCCTGCGTGATGCGATGATGCGGGTCTCGCGCCGCATCGACCGCATCGTCGCGTCATCATCGCTCTCAATTCTTGCCCAGCTTCCTTATCGACATGAGTGCTAGCCTTCTGCTGCTCGCTGCTCTCTTTGGCCTCGCGGTCGGGCTGGGCATACGTGCAGCCAAGCCGGACCGGGAGCTGGCACGCGGTCCCGCCAGGTCGCTGCATTGGGCGTTCCTGCTGTTGTCGCCGGCCTCGGTCGGCCTGCCGCTGTGGGTCGTGGTGGCCTCGGGCAGCCTGCGCTTCTCGCACGGCGTGGTGCAGACCACCACCGCACTGGCCGCGACGGTGGCGGTGGCGCTGGCCATTCCCTGGCTGCGCCGCCACCTGCCGCCGCTGCGCGGCGGCGTGCTGCTGGCCGCGCTGGCGGGCGCCGGCGTGGTGGTGGCCGCGGGCGCCCGCCTGAGCACGCTGTGCGGCGGCGGCTCGCGCCTGTCGGCGCTGTGCGCCGATCCGCGCGGCACGGTGCAGCCGGCGTGGCTGGCCGTGGGCGCGCTGGCGGCGCTGTCGCTGGGCTTCTTCTGGCTGCGCCGCGCCAACCCGAGCGGCTGGCATCTCGCCACCGCCTCCGGCTACAGCGGCGGCGCCAGCGCCGGCATGCAGGACGAGCCGCCGGAGGAATTGCCGGCCGGCCCGGTGCCCGTCGCCAGCACCCTGCCGGTACGCCGGCGCGGCCGCATCCCGGGCCGCCTGACCGTGCGCACCGCCGCGCGCGGCCAGGGCACGGTCGGCGAGTACAGCGTGAGCACCGACCTGCCCGACCGCAGCGCCTTCGCGCGCTGGCTCGACCAGTCGATCGCGCAGGCGCGGCTGGCCGAGACCGGCTGCGCCGTGCTGCTGGTGCATATCGCCGACTTCCGCGAGGTCGACGAAGTCTTCGAGGTGCGGGCCGACGACATCCTGGCGCAGGATGCCGGCGCGCTGGCGCAGGCCGCGCTGGAGCCGCACGATTTCCTCGCCCGCCTGGCGCGCGACGAGTTCGCCGTGGGCGTGCCCGAGCTGGTGCACCAGAGCCGCGCCAACGAGCTCGGCTCGCGCCTGCTGGGCTCGCTGGCGGAGTTCGTGGCCGCGCGCGGCCTGCAGATGCAGATCGGCGTGAACATCGGCATCGCCATCTACCCGCGCGACGCCCAGACCTCCGAGGCGCTGATGCAGGCCGCGCGCGTGAGCCTGACCGAGGCGCGCGAAAGCGGCTCCAACCAGGTCCGCGTGTTCAACTCCGCGGCCGGCGAGCGCGCCCGGCGCATGCGCGTGATCCGGCGCGACCTCTGGCTGGCGATCCAGGACGACAGCCTCTCGCTGCAGTACCAGCCCAAGTTCGAGGTGCGCCAGCGCACCGTGGTGGGCGCCGAGGCGCTGTGCCGCTGGCGCCATCCCACGCTCGGCGTGGTCAACCCGGCCGAGTTCATCAGCGTGGCGGAGCAGTCCGGGCAGATCGACAAACTCGACGACTGGGTCATCGCCACGGTCTGCCGGCAGATCCGGCAATGGCAGGACGCCGGCATCCCGACCGTGCCGGTGGCCATCAACGTCTCCGGCCTGCGCTTCGCCAGCCGCGACTTCCCGCAATACCTGCTCGAGCAGATCCACCAGCACGACATCCCGCCGTCGGCCGTGACGCTGGAGATCACCGAGACCGCGGCGATGAAGGACATCGCGCAGTCGCTCGAGACGCTGGTCGAGCTGCAGGCGCTCGGCATCCACGTGGCGCTCGACGATTTCGGCAGCGGCTACTCCAGCCTCGGCTACCTCAAGCGGCTGCGCGTGGGCACCCTGAAGATCGACCGCACGCTGATCGGCGGGCTCGACGTGGACGCGCAGGGCCGCGCCATCGTCGGCTCGATGGTGGCGCTGGCGCACGAACTGCGCATGCGCGTGGTGGCAGAAGGGGTGGAATCGAACTCGCAGATGGACATCCTCGCCGCGATGGGCTGCGACGAGGTGCAGGGCTACCTGCTGTCGCTGCCGCTCGATGCCGGCGCCTTCGCGGAGCTGATGTCGGCGGCCTGAACGCCGCGCCGGCCTGCCGGCCGCGCGCTCAGCGCCGCGGCGTGAACGGCTCCGGCAGCGCGCCGCCCGGCGGGAACAGGGCCAGCAGGCGGGTGAAGCGCCCGCTCTCGGGCACCAGCAGGGCGAAGCGGGTCTCGCAATGGTGGCCCGTGACCGCGCCCAGGCGCCGCAGCTGCTGGCTGCACGCCACCAGCGAGGGCAGCCCGCGCGGCAGGTAGATGCTGGCCAGCAGCGCCTCGGGCTCGATGCGCGTGCGCCCGTGGAAGCGCGCCAGCTGCAGCAGCAGTTCGTCCGCCATGCAGGACTCGGCGCCGGTGTCCAGGTGCAGCGCCAGGCCGACCGCGTCGCGGCTCGCCACCGCGTGCACGTCCTGCCACGACAGCGGCATGGGGCCGTCTTCCAGCACCGGCGCGAACAGCACCGAGGCCAGCAGCTGCAAGGTGCGCGGCAGCGCCTCGGCGGTGGTGGGCACGACCGGGCCGCAGCCGGCCGCGGCGGCGGCGGTGCCGTCCACCAGCACGGTCAGCACCAGCCGCTCGGGATGGCGCAGCGAGCGCAGGCGCTGCGCCAGCGTGGCGCCGATCTGGCGCTCGGCGATGACGATCTGCGCGTCGGCCGGCTGGCGCGGGCGCCGCGACAGCCATTGCAGCCGCCCGCCGAAATCGGGCAGCGGCGCCAGCAGGGCATCCGGCGCGCCCTGCACGAACACCGTGAGCTTGTCGGGGCGGCGCGTTTCCGGTACCTCGCGCTGGTGCCACGGGGGGCCTGGCAAATTCGACATGGTGAGGTTCCGATCAAGCCGCGGCGCCCATTTTGTGGGCGCCGCGGGCCTTTGCCTGGCACGGCAAGCGCGGGGTGCATCCTGCAGCAGGCGTCGTAGTATGCCCACCCGCGGCGGCCTGCTGCACCCCATGCAGGTAGGGTAAGCGGATTTCCGGCGATCGGTTATCGGGCACTCGCTGTCGGCGGCAGGCGGACGGCGCGCGGGCGGCATGCCGGGGGTATGCGGGGGGCATGCAGGGCGGCACGCCGGGGCAATTCGCCGCCGCCGCGCACAATCGCGCGCGCCAGCCCGCATTCGGCCTACGGATTTCGCCGCGGCTGCCGATATGCCCCGCAGGGGCGCCTTTCGCACCGGCCTTGCCGGCGGCGCGGCGCCAGTCTCTGCCTCGTCGCCGGCGCATGCCACAACGCGCAGGGCGTCCGCCGGGCGCATGCCGCCCAGGGCAGGAACGAACCCCGGTCCACCACGCCAGATCGCCGCGTCCGTGGACTCACCATCGTGCTGTCAACGGAGCCGCCATGTCTTTGCCTCACATCCTCGTCGTCGACGATTCCCCCTCCTTGCGCCGCATGATCGGCGCCTGCCTGCGCACCGGCGGCTACGCCGTGTCCGAGGCCGCCGACGGCGGCGAGGCGCTGGCAATGGCGCAGGCGGCGTCCTTCGGCATGCTCGTGACCGACCAGGTCATGCCCGGCACCGACGGCCTGACCCTGATCCGCACGCTGCGGGCCACCGGCGCCTATGCCGCCATCCCCATGCTGATGCTGACCACCGAGGCCGACGGCCAGGTGCGCGAGCAGGCGCGCGTGGCCGGCGCATCGGGCTTCCTGGCCAAGCCGTTCGACCCCGACCAGCTCATGGAGGCCGTGGGCGCGCTGCTGGACCCTACGAAGGTGGGGTAAATGCTTTGTCATTGTTACCCTTCAGCCACGCCCGCGGCTGCCGTTAAGCACTAAACGACATTCGTGCCCCGGCGCACCGGGTCTCGGCTGGCTGCCCGCCCGCGGGCTGGCCGGCCCGGGCTTTGGCGACGCCCCGGGGCCGGAGCCGGCATGCGGAGCCAGACAATGAAAAGCGCGAACAAGACGACAGAAGGGACGGGCGAGGAATTCCTCGCCTTCAGGCTGGGCGGCGAGGAGTACGGCATCGACATCCTCAAGGTGCAGGAGATCCGTGGCTACGAGAACGTCACGCAGATCGCCAACGCGCCCGATTACCTCAAGGGGGTGATCAACCTGCGCGGCCTGATCGTGCCCATCATCGACCTGCGCATCAAGTTCCGCCAGGCCAAGATCGCCTACGACCAGTACACGGTGGTGATCATCGTCGAGCTGCACCAGCAGACCACCGGCATCGTGGTCGACGGCGTGTCCGACGTGCTGACGCTGGGCGCGGGCCAGGTCCGCCAGGCTCCGCAGCTTTCCGGCGAAACCGAATACATACGCGGCATCGGCTCGGTCGAGGACCGCATGCTGATCCTGGTCGACATCGAGAAACTGCTGGACACCGAGGAGCTCGCGGCACTCGAAGCCGCCGTCGCCGCCTGAGCGGCACCTTGTTCCGCCGCCAGCCCGATCCACGCAGTTTCTCCAGTCATGCGAAATAACCAGCCCGTTACCAACCGGGAGTTCAAGCTCTCCCCGGACGACTACCTCATCTCCCGCACGGACCTGAAGGGACGCATCACGTTCGCCAACCGCGCCTTCATCGAGACCAGCGGGTTCGCGGCCGAGGAACTGCTCGGCGCCGCGCACAACCTGGTGCGCCACCCGGACATGCCGGCCGCGGCCTTCGCCGACCTGTGGCAGACCATCCAGGCCGGCCACTCGTGGGTGGGCATCGTCAAGAACCGCCGCAAGAACGGCGATTTCTACTGGGTCAGCGCCACCGTCACGCCGACCGTGGCGGACGGCCAGCTGGTGGGCTACACCTCGGTGCGCGCGATGCCGCCGCGCGAGCAGGTCGAGGCGGCCGAGGCCGCCTATGCGCGCCTGCGCGAGGACCAGGGCCGCCGCCTGGCCGTGCGCAACGGCGCGGTGGTGCGCCGCGGGCTGTTGGGGCTGTTCGGGCGGCTGCGCAAGGTCACGATCCGGCGCCGCATCGTGCTGTCGCAGGCGGCGGGGCTGGTGTGGTTCCTGGCCGCGCTGGCGGCGTTCGAGCTGCTGGCCGGCGACGGCGCGGGCGCGCTGCGGCCGTGGCTGTGGGGCGGCTTCGCGCTGGCGGTGGTGTCGTCGTTCGTGGCCGGCTCGCTGTTGCTGGCGCGGGTGAACAAGCCGGTGCGCGACATGCTGGACTTCGCCCTGCGCCTGGGCGCGGGCGATCTCACCACCCACCTGGACTATCGCGCGTCCGACGAAATGGGCGCGCTGTCCCGCGCCATGCGCACCATGCAGCGCAGCCTGTTGTCGGTGGTCGGCGAGATCCAGGAAGGCATGTCGAGCATTTCCTCCGCCACGCGCCAGGTGGCCGCGGGCAACAGCGACCTGTCGCAGCGCACCGAGCAGCAGGCGGCGTCGCTGGAGGAAACCGCGTCGAGCATGGAAGAACTGACCAGCACGGTGCGCCAGAACGCGGACAACGCGCGCCAGGCCACCGGGCTGGCCGCCAACGCCTCGGAAACCGCGGTGAAGGGCGGCGAAGCGGTCGGCCGCGTGGTGCAGACGATGGACGAGATCACCGAGGCGTCGAAGAAGATCGTCGACATCATCGGCGTGATCGAAGGCATTGCCTTCCAGACCAACATCCTGGCGCTCAACGCGGCGGTGGAAGCGGCGCGCGCCGGCGAGCAGGGCCGCGGCTTCGCGGTGGTGGCCGGCGAGGTGCGCGGCCTGGCCCAGCGCAGCGCCAACGCCGCCAAGGAAATCAAGGGTTTGATCGGCGACTCGGTGGCGCGCGTGGAACATGGTTCGGCGCTGGTCGACCAGGCCGGCAAGACCATGAACGAGATCGTGCAGGCGGTCGAGCGCGTGACCGGCATCATGAGCGAGATCAGCGCGGCCTCGGCCGAGCAGAGCTCGGGCATCGAGCAGGTCAACGAGGCGGTGGCCCAGATGGACGAGGTGACGCAGCAGAACGCGGCACTGGTGGAGCAGGCCGCAGCCGCGGCCGGCTCGCTGGAAGATCAGGCCAAGCGCCTGCGCGATGCGGTGGCCACGTTCCGCGTGAGCCTGCGTCCCGAGCCGCGCCCCGTGCGGGCGGCGCGCGGCACGGGGCAGGGCGAGCCGCGGCTGATGGCTGGCTGACGGCCGCTCGCGCGGCGCGGGGCGGGCGGGTCATGGCGAGCCCGCCGGCAAGCAGTGCGGGGATGTACGGGATTCGAGGGATGCAAGGGATGCAAGGGATTTGAGGGATGCAAGGGATGTACCCGGCAGGTCGAGGCCGGCGCGGGGCGGCAGCCCGGCGCCGGCCAGCCTCCGGCTGAAGTGGTCGGTCTGAAAACATTGGTTCTGGAAAACAAGAAATAGCGCCGCCGTTCCGCGGTGGCCGGCATCCGCCGGCCAGGACAGGCAGGCATCTGGTCAAGTCATTCAGAGAAAAGAGGTAGTCTGCATGCAATGGTTCAATCAGCTACGCGTCACGACCAAGCTGGTCGCTGGCTTTCTGGTCGTGTCGCTCATCGGCGCGGTGATAGGGTTGCTTGGCGTCGTCAACATGGGGCGCATGGCCGACTGGACCGGCAAGATCTACCACGATGACCTGCAGTCGCTCAAGGGCGTGCAGGGCGCCAACATCGACCTGCTCTATTCCAGCCGCGCGCAGATCGCGCTGCTGTCCGCCTCGACGATGGGCGAGCGCGCCGCCGAGAAGGAACAGATCGAGAAAGCGCTGGCCGCGCTCGACGAGCGCATGAAGGGCGCGCGCGTCGCCTTCACGCAGCCCGAAGGCCAGGCCATGCTCAAGCAGTTCGACACCCTGCTGCCGGCCTACCGCCAGCGCATCGGCGCCTACGTGACGCTGGTGAACAAGCAGCCGCTCGACACCTCGCAGTTCGAAAGCCAGGTGTTCACGGAAAGCGCCGACCTGATCAAGGACAGCCGCGCGCTCGAGGACGTGATGGCCAACATGGTCAAGCGCCGCGACGAGCGCGCGCTGGCCAACATGGAAGAAGCGCGCGGCGTCTACCAGACCTCGCGCCTGTGGATGCTGGGCATGGTGCTGGGCGCGCTGGCGCTTTCGGTGGCGCTGGGCGCCTTCCTGGCCCGCACGCTGTCGCGCCAGCTCGGCGGCGAGCCCGGTTATGCGGCGGCCATCGCCGCGCGCATCGCCGGCGGCGACTTCTCCGGCGAGGTCAAGCTGCGCGGCGGCGACAAGACCAGCCTGCTGCACGCCATGAAGCAGATGCAGCAGCAACTGTCGGCCACGCTGCGCGACTTCAAGGATTCGGCCGAATCGATCGCCTCGGCCTCGCGCGAGATCGCCGCGGGCAATAGCGACCTGTCGCAGCGCACCGAGCAGCAGGCGGCGTCGCTGGAGGAAACCGCGTCGAGCATGGAAGAGCTGACCAGCACGGTGCGCCAGAACGCGGACAACGCGCGCCAGGCCAGCGGGCTGGCCGCCAACGCTTCGGAGACCGCCGTGAAGGGCGGCGAAGTGGTCGGCCGCGTGGTGCAGACGATGGACGAGATCAACGATGCATCGAAGAAGATCGTCGACATCATCGGCGTGATCGAAGGCATTGCGTTCCAGACCAACATCTTGGCGCTCAATGCCGCGGTGGAAGCGGCGCGCGCCGGCGAGCAGGGCCGCGGCTTCGCGGTGGTGGCCGGCGAGGTGCGCAGCCTGGCGCAGCGCAGCGCCAACGCCGCCAAGGAAATCAAGGGCCTGATCGGCGACTCGGTGGCGCGCGTGGAAAACGGCTCGGCGCTGGTGGACCAGGCCGGCAAGACGATGGGCGAGATCGTGCAGGCGGTCAAGCGCGTGACCGACATCATGGGCGAGATCAGCGCGGCCTCGGCCGAGCAGAGCTCGGGCATCGAGCAGGTCAACAAGGCCGTGGCGCAGATGGACGAGGTCACGCAGCAGAACGCGGCGCTGGTCGAAGAGGCCGCCGCCGCGGCCGGCTCGCTGGAAGACCAGGCCTCGCGCCTGCAGGCTTCGGTGGCCAACTTCCGCCTGGCCGAGGCGCAGGCCGCCGCCAGCCGCGCGGAAGCGCCGCGCGCCAAGGCGCCGGCGGTGCTGCGCCGGGTCGAGCCGACCCGCCTGGCGGCGCCCGCCGCGGTTGCCGAGGAACTGGACGACGGCGACGCCGCGCACGCGGACCAGGACGCGCAGGAAGCCCCCGCGCCGGCGCCGGCACGCCCGGCGAGTCCCGCCCTGGCCGCGTCGGACAACGGCGACTGGAGCGCTTTCTGAGGCCATAACCCGAGGCACCGGCCTCGGGCGGCGACGCATGCCGGCGCGGCCGGCGGCGGCGCCGCGCGGCGCCCACGTCAGCACTGGACCCCATGACAACGGAAATCTCACTCGCGTTGCCCGACGAAGCCGCCGCCAAGCTGCGCGCCGAGTTCGACCATTTCGTCAAGCTCTCCGCCGGGCTCGACAGCGAATTCACGCCGCCGGATTTCGACGATTTCCTGCGTGCCCGCCTGCTTCACCACGACGGCCCGCTGACCGAGCGCGCCGTCACGCGCCTGCTTTCCGGCGGCGAATACGCCTGGGCCAAGCGCGTCTTCAACAAGCAGCTGCCCAACGCGATGGCCACGCTCATGCGCGACGCCCAGCGCTTCGGCTACGGCCTCGCGGTGCGCTACGAATGGACGCCCCAGGAGCGCCTGACGCGCGCGCGCGAGTGGTCGCGGCAGATCCTGGAGGATGCCGGCGCCGATCTCGCCTTCGTCGAGCCGCTGGCCTCGCAGCTGGCCAGCTCGGCGGTGGACATCCGCGTGCTGGAGGAGCAGATGCAGACGCCGGCGTGGCGCGTGGCGGAGAGCCTGCGCAGCCGCGTCTACGACGTCATGTACCGGGTGCAGACCGAACGCGGCGCGGGCGCCGCGCGCGCGCGCCTGGGCGAGCTGCGCGCGCTGCTGGCGCTCGCGCTGGAGTACGGCACCGTGAACGCGGAGGAGACCGCGCGCGTCATGGAGCAGGTCGAGCAGACCTGCCCGCACCTGTTCCGCGAGGAGCCCGACGACCTGTTCGCGCGCGTGGCGGCGTGGCTGCGCCGGGCGCTACTGCAATGAGTGCCGGGCGGTCAATAGAGGAATGCGACTACACCCCCCGCGGGCGCCACTTCGCCGTGGTTTCCGCCGGCTTCGGCACTGTCCGGGAGGTAACGCATCGTGCATTTTAGAGGCTTTCTTCTGTTACATATGGGTAACAGATTTGATGCAAATCACATGACAAATCGGTGACTTGTTACAAACTTCGCATCCCATGTATGTTTCGTGCGACATTTGATTGACCCAACGTTAGAGGGGATTGGCAGCCCGGTCCAATTGCCGATATAACTCTCACAGTCTTACTTACACTCTGTAACACTTGTAACGTTCGAGATAAGTCTGACCAAGCGCAGTTCCTTTGTCGTACGCAGTACCCGTCGCACACGCACACAAACGATCTGGTCGCCTTCAGCCCCGTGCTGCGGGTAAGCGCCGGACAAGCGGTCGACGGGTTTTTGGTAGCGGGGAAAAATTGGAAAGCAGTGAAGTTCTCCAGGAGATCAGGGAGGTCAATCTCGCCTATCTGCTGCTCGCGCAACGCCTGGTGCGCGAAAACCATCTGGAAGCCATGTTCCGGCTTGGCGTCAGCAAGGAAATTGCCGACATTCTCGCCAAGCTGACACCGGCCCAGCTCGTCAAGTTGGCAGCGTCCAACATGGTCTTGTGCCGCTTCCGGTTCGATGACCATGCGTTGCTGTCGACGCTCACCCACACGGCCAAGAGTCACGACATGCAGCAGATCCACGCTGCCATCCTGCTCGCGCGGCAACCCGTGGAGTCGCTCAATTGACCGCGCTCCTGCAAGCCCAGCCAGCCCGGAGCTTCACGGCCGCTCCCGTACCCAACCGCAAGAGCGTGCTGCAGGACGCCAACCAGACCCAGCTCGCCATCGAGCTGATCGGCCTGGGGGCGCGCCTGCAGGTGCTCGAAGCCGAGACCACGCTCTCGCGCGACCGGTTGATCCGCCTCTACAAGGAGCTGCGCGGCGCCTCGCCGCCCAAGGGCATGCTCCCGTTCTCGACCGACTGGTTCACCACCTGGTTGCCGAACATCCATTCCTCGCTGTTTTTCTCGGCTTACCAGTTCATGGTCCAGCAGGGCGAGACGGCCGGCATCCGCGCGGTGGTGGCCAGTTATCGCCTCTATCTCGAGCACGTATCGCTGCTCGGCAGCGAAATTGTCTTAAGTTTCACCCGTGCTTGGACGTTAGTACGGTTTTTCGAGAGCAACATGCTGCAGCTTTCCAGCTGCACCTGCTGCGGCGGCCAGTTCGTGACACACGCATACGAGCCGCATGCGAACTTCGTGTGCAGCCTGTGCCGACCACCGTCGCGCGCCGGCAAGGCGAAGAAGCTCTCGAAGGACGTCGCGCCCGTGCAAGCCGTCGCCTGACCCGGAGTCCCGGGCCCGACGACAGGTTGCGCGGCCGGTGAGCCCCAGGGCGGGGCGGGCGCGCTTGCGCCCATCCCGGCCGGGCGAGCCTTGTGCGTGCCTGGCGTGTTTTACTGACGGGGAATCGATCGTGCTAGTTGTAATTGGCTATGTTGTCGTGATGGCGGCGGTGCTTGGTGGATACGCCATGACCGGTGGCCATATGGGCGCGCTTTATCAACCGGCAGAGCTGGTCATCATCGCCGGTGCCGCAATCGGCGCGTTCATCAGTTCCAACAACGGCAAGGCCATCAAGGCCACCCTGCGCGCGCTGCCGACGCTGTTCCGCAGCAGCAAGTACAGCAAGGCGCTGTACATGGAAGTGATGGCGCTGCTGTACGTGCTGCTGTCCAAGGCCCGCCGCGAAGGCATCCTGTTCCTCGAGAAGGAAATCGCGGACCCCGCGGCCAGCAGCGTGTTCAGCCAGTATCCGCGCATCCTCGCCGACCCGGCCATGATGGAGTTCCTCACGGACTACCTGCGCATGATGGTCAACGGCAACATGAATGCCTTCGAGATCGAGGCCCTGATGGACCACGAGATCGAGACCTACCGCCACGAGGCCGAGGTGCCCGCCCACGCGCTGTCGCGCGTCGGCGACGGCCTGCCGGCCTTCGGCATCGTCGCCGCGGTGATGGGCGTGGTGCACGCGCTGGCCTCGGCGGACCTGCCGCCGGCGGAGCTCGGCGCGCTGATCGCCCACGCGATGGTCGGCACCTTCCTCGGCATCCTGCTGGCCTACGGCTTCGTCTCGCCGCTGGCCGCGCGCGTCGAGCACCAGGTGGCCGAGTCCCTCAAGATGTACGAGTGCATCAAGGTCACGCTGCTCGCCTCGCTCAACGGCTACGCCCCGCTGGTGGCCGTCGAGTTCGGCCGCAAGGTGCTGTACTCCAGCGAACGCCCCTCCTTCCTCGAGCTGGACGACCACGTCCGCGAGGTCAAGAGCATCACCTAAGCGGCAGGAGCTACAGCCATGAGCAACGCCCACGACATGCGTCCGATTGTCGTCCGCAAGTCGCGCCAACACGCGAAGCCGCACGGCAACCACAGCTGGAAGATTGCCTACGCCGACTTCATGACGGCGATGATGGCGCTGTTCCTGGTGCTGTGGCTGCTGCGCGCGTCGACGCCGAAGGACCTGGTGCAGATCGCGGAGTATTTCCGCACGCCGCTCAAGGTGGCGGTGGCGGGCGGCAACAAGAGCAGCCTGTCGTCGAGCGTGATTCCGGGCGGCGGCATGGACGTCACGCGCCAGGACGGCGACGTGCGCAAGAGCGCCGACGACGCCGCGCAGAAGGCCCGCGAGCGCCAGGAAGGCGAGCGCCTGCGCGCGCTCAAGAACCGGCTCGAGCAGATCATCGAGAACAATCCGGTGCTGCGCCAGTTCCGCCCGCAGCTGCTGCTGGACATCACCAGCGAGGGCCTGCGCATCCAGATCCTGGACACGCAGAACCGCCCGATGTTCCGCACCGGCAGCGCCGCGGTCGAGCCGTACATGCGCACCATCCTGCGCGAGATCGGCCCGGTGCTCAACGAGATGCCCAACAAGGTCAGCCTGTCGGGCCATACCGACGCGGCCAACTATTCCAACGGCGAGCGCACGTACAGCAACTGGGAGCTGTCGTCGGACCGCGCCAACGCGTCGCGGCGCGAGCTGGTCGCCGGCGGCATGAACGAAGGCAAGGTGCTGCGCGTGATCGGCCTGGCCGCGACCATGCCGCTAGACAAGAAGGACGAGCTGGCGCCGATCAACCGCCGCATCAGCATCGTGGTGCTGAACCAGCGCGCGCAGGCCCGCATCGAGGCCGAGAACGCCAGCGCCGCCGAGGTCACGGTGTCGGCCAAGGCGGGCGAAGTGGGCAAGGAAATGCAGGCGGAGCTGTCCGCCGCTTCCGCGCCCGCCGCGGCCTCGGCGCCCGCGGCCACCGCAGCGCCGGCCGCGCCCGCCACCGCACCAAGCAATCCCGCCGCGCCCCCGGCCCAGGCTCCAGCCAGCAGGAGCCGTGTTCAATGAAGTCCGCCCGCCATGCCGGCGGCGGCCTTCACCGCCAATTTCAGTGAGCCAGGACGGTTATGTCTGTCGATATCGATATCACACAGTTCTATCAGACCTTCTTCGAGGAAGCCGAGGAGCTCCTCGTGGAAATGGAGCAGCTGCTGCTCGGGCTGGATCTCGAATCCCCCGACGCGGAAGAGCTCAACGCCATCTTCCGCGCGGCCCACTCCATCAAGGGCGGTGCGGCCACCTTCGGCTTTGCGGCACTGACCGAAACCACGCACCTGCTGGAGAACCTGCTCGACCGCACGCGGCGGCGGGAGCTGACGTTGTCCCGCACCATCATCGACACTTTTCTGGAAACCAAGGACGTGTTGCAAGATCAGCTCAACGCCTACCGTAACGGTACCGAACCCGATCCGGAAACGCTGGCGCGTATCTGCGCCGTCCTGCAACAACTGGCGCTGGAGACCGCCGGCGGCGGCGCGCCCGCG
>NZ_AQPL01000542.1:0-5955 GCF_000395345.1 Cupriavidus sp. WS
AACCAACACCGCCAGCAAAGTCGCGGTGGTTCGCGCCGGTAACGGCAGGATGCCAGCAGAACCGCAGACCCCACGACGAAACCAGAAACACCAGAAACCCCAACGTTTCTGCCCCTGCCGGCCAGGCAGTCCGCTTTCTTTGCCTACTTTCTTTTCGGAAAAAAGAAAGTAGGTCGCGCCGGGGGCGCGAAAGCCTTTGACTTTGACTTTAAGACTTTGACTTTAAGATTTTGATTTCAAGCCTTTGACTTTGAAGTTAAGCCTTCAACATTAAAGCCTTTACCTTCGAAGCCAAATCAAAACCCCCTCAATCCCCCTCCCCACCCGCCAACACACGCGGAACAGGCGCCCCAGGTTCGTCATGCGGCGCCAACCCCGCCTTGCGCCGCGCCCGGCGCTCCTTGCGCTTCACATACCAATAATGCGCCCGGTCCAGATACAGATAGACCACCGGCGTGGTGAACAGCGTCAGCGCCTGCGACAACACCAGCCCGCCGACCATCGCGTAGCCGAGCGGCCTGCGCAGCTCGGACCCGGCGCCATGCCCCAGCATCAGCGGCAGCCCGGACAGCAGCGCGCACATGGTGGTCATCATGATCGGGCGGAAGCGCAGCAGGCAGGCCTGGTAGATGGCCTGCTCGGGCGTCATGCCGTGCTCGCGCTCGGCCGTCAGCGCGAAGTCGACCATCATGATGCCGTTCTTCTTGACGATGCCGATCAGCAGGATGATGCCGATCAGCGCGATCACGGTGAGGTCGTAGCCGCCGGCGAGCAGGATCAGCAGCGCGCCCACGCCGGCGGAGGGCAGCGTCGAGAGGATGGTGAGCGGGTGGATGTAGCTCTCGTACAGCAGGCCGAGCACGATGTACACGGCGATCAGCGCGGCGGCGATCAGGTAGGGCTGCGATGCCAGCGACGCGCCGAAGGCCTGGGCGGTGCCCTGGAACGAGCCGCCCAGCGTCTGCGGGCGGCCCATGCCGGCGAGCGTGCCGTTGATGGCGTTGACCGCGTCGCCGAGCGCCGCGCCCCTGGCCAGGTTGAACGAGATGGTGACGGCGGGGAACTGCCCCTGGTGGCTGATCGACAGGTAGGCGGTGCTGTTGGTGTCGATCTTGACGAAGGTGGACAGCGGCACCTGCTCGCCGGTCAGCGGCGAGGTGACGTAGAGCTTCGAGAACAGGGTCGGGTCTTCCTGCAGCGCCGGCGTGGCTTCGAGGATCACGTGGTAGCTGTTGATCTGCGTGAAGTACTGCGCCACCTGGCGCTGGCCGATGGCGTCGTACAGCGTGGCGTCGATCAGCGCCGGCGTGATGCCGAAGCTGGAGGCGCGCGCGCGGTCGATGGTCAGGCGCGCGGCGGCGGCGGCGTTCTGCTGGTCGGAGGCGACGTCGGTCAGCTCCGGCAGGCCGCGCAGGCGCTCCAGGATGCGCGGCGCCCACTGGTTGAGCTCGTCGAGGTTGGCGTCCACCAGCGTGTACTGGTACTGCGTGCGCGACAGCCGCCCGCCCACGTTGATGTCCTGGCCGGCCTGCAGGAACAGGTTGGCGCCCTGCACCTGCGCCAGCTTCGGGCGCAGCCGCGCGATGATCTCGTCGGCGCTGGCGGTGCGGCCCTGGTCCTTGGGCCGCAGGCTGATGAAGAAGTTGCCGGTGTTGATGGTGTTCTGCCCGCCGGTCATGCCGACCGCCATCACGTCGGGGTCGGCGCGCACCACGTCGGCCAGCTGCACCATGCGCGCGTTCATCGACTTGAACGAGGCGTCCTGGGCGGACTCGGCGAAGCCGAACATGAAGCCGGTGTCCTGCTGCGGGAAGAAGCCCTTGGGGATGTAGACGAACAGCGCCACGGTGGTGGCCACCGTGCCGATGAACACGCACAGCGTGATGAACTGGTGGCGCATCACCACGTCGAGCCCGCGCTTGTAGCCGGCCAGCATGGTGTCGAAGCCGCGCTCGAACCACTGGTAGAGGCGCCCGTGCTGGTGCCCGCGCGGCGGCGTCAGGTAGCGAGAGCACAGCATCGGCGTGAGCGTGAGCGAGACGATCACCGACACCCCGATGGTCAGCGTGACGGTCACGGCGAACTCGCGGAACAGCCGCCCGACGATGCCGCCCATCAGCAGCAGCGGAATGAACACCGCCACCAGCGAGACCGAGATCGACACGATGGTGAAGGCGATCTCGCCGGCGCCCTTGAGCGCGGCCTCCATCGGCGTCATGCCGTCTTCGACGTGGCGGTAGATGTTCTCCAGCATGACGATGGCGTCGTCCACCACGAAGCCCACCGCGATGGTGAGCGCCATCAGCGACAGGTTGTCCAGGCTGTAGCCGAGCAGGTACATCGCGCCCGCGGTGCCGAGCAGCGCCAGCGGCACGGTGACGCTCGGGATCACGGTGGCGGCCACGTTGCGCAGGAAGATGAAGATGATCATCACCACCAGCGCGATGGTCAGCACCAGCGTGAACTCGACGTCGGCCACCGAGGCGCGGATGGTCTGGGTGCGGTCGACCAGCGTGTTGACGCTGATGGTGGGCGGGATGGCGGCCTGCAGGCGCGGCAGCGCGGCGCGGATGCGGTCCACCGTCTCGATCACGTTGGCGCCGGGCTGCTTGGTGATGGCGAGGATGATGGCGCGCCCGTTGTGGAAGGTGTTGTCCGCGGGCGCGGCCGCGCCGGCGAAGCCCCAGCCGGCCAGCTTGACGTTCTCGGGCGCGTCCACCGCCACGCCCACGTCGCGCACGCGCACCAGCGCGCCGTTGCGGTAGGCCAGCACCATGTCGTTCCACGGCGCGGCCTTGGTGAGCTGGTCGTTGGTGTAGACGTTGAAGGCCTTGGTGCGCCCGTCGGTGGCGCCGGTCGGCTGGTTGACGGTGGTCGAGGCGATCACGCCGCGCACGTCTTCCAGGCTCATGCCCATCGAGGACAGCTTCTGCGGGTCCACCTGGATGCGCACCGCGGGCTTCTGCTGGCCGCCGATGTTGACCAGGCCCACGCCGGAGATCTGCGAGATCTGCTGCGCCAGCACGTTGTCGGCGTAGTCGTTGATCTCGGTCAGCGGCAGGGTGTCGGACTGCACCGCCAGCACCAGGATCGGCGAGTCCGCGGGGTTGATCTTGCGGAAGGTCGGCGGCGTCGGCAGGTTGCTCGGCAACTGGCCGCTGGCGGCGTTGATGGCGGCCTGCACGTCGACCGCGGCGGCGTCGATGTTGCGGTTCAGGTCGAACTGCAGCGTGATCTGCGCGTTGCCCTGGGCGCTGGCCGAGGTCATCTGCGTGAGGCCGGCGATCAGCGAGAACTGGCGCTCGAGCGGCTGCGCCACGTTCGACGCCATCGTCTCCGGGCTGGCGCCGGGCAGCGAGGCCGAGACCTGGATGGTGGGGAAGTCGACCTGCGGCAGCGGCGCGATCGGCAGCAGCGGCCAGGCCGCCACGCCGACCAGCAGCAGCGCCAGCGCCAGCAGCGAGGTGCCGATCGGGCGCTTGATGAAGTTGGCGGAAATGCTCATGGCCGTGCGTTCCCGGCGCCGGCCGCGGCCGGGGTGGCGGGTGGCGCGGCGGCAGGTCCGCTGCCCGCGCTGGCCACGGTGCCGGCGGGCGCGCTTTCGGTCACGCGCGCGCCGGGCTTGAGCTTGTACTGGCCGTCCACCACCACGCGCTCGTCCGGGGCCAGGCCTCGGGCGATGATGGCGCGCGTGTCCTGGATCTCCGTCACCTCGACCGGGCGCGAGGCCACGGTGTGGTCGGCCTGCACCACGTAGACGTAGGTGCCGGCCTGGCCGCGCTGCACCGCCGGCGCGGGAATGGTCAGCGCCTGGTCGCGCTCGCCCAGCACCAGCCGCGCGTTGACGTACTGGCCCGGCCACAGCGTGTGGGTCGGGTTGGGGAAGCGGCCCTTGAGCTGGATCGTGCCGGAGGTGGTGTCGATGGTGTTGTTGAGCAGGATCAGGCTGCCGCGGCCGAGCGGCTTGCCGCTCTCGCGCTCCATCGCTTCCACGGCCAGCGGCGTGCCGCTGGTCTGGATGGCGTGGTTGATGCGCTGGAAGTCGCCGTCGGGCAGCGTGAAGACCACGTCGATCGGGTCGATCTGGCGGATCACCACGATGCCGCTGGCGTCGGCCGCGTGGATGATGTTGCCGGGGTCCACCAGGCGCGCGCCCACGCGCCCGGACAGCGGCGCGTTGATGGTGGTGAAGTCCAGCTGCACGCGCGCGGCGTTGACCTGCGCGTCGTCGTTCTTCACGGTGGCGGCGAGCTGCGCCACCAGCGCGCGCTGGGTGTCGAGCGTCTGCTGCGTGGTGGCGTTTTCGAGGATCAGGCCCTCGAAGCGCTTGAGGTCCACGCGGGCGTTGGCGAGCTGCGCCTCGTCGCGCGCCTTCTGCGCCTGGGCCTGCTGCAGCTGCGCCTGGAACGTGCGCGGGTCGATCTGCGCGAGCAGCTGGCCGGCCTTGACGTCCTGGCCCTCGACGAAGCCGACGCGGTCGAGCTGGCCGTCCACGCGCGACTTGACCGTCACCGTGGCCATCGCCTGCACGGTGCCGACGCCGGTCAGGCCGATCGGCACGTCCTCGCGCCTGGCCAGCGCGCTGGACACGGCGACCGCGGGCGCGGGCGCGGCCGCCTGCCGCGGCGACAGCATGTGCTTGAGCGGGCCGCTGGCGAACCAGGCCAGCACGGCCAGCGCGAACACGGCGAGGCCGATCAGGAAGGGGTTGCGGCGGGAGGGCTGAGTCGCCATGGAATGCCTTGGAAAGTAAGTCTGCCGATGCAAATCAGGGGTGGGCCGGGGCGGGCGAGGGCGGGGTGACGCCGGCGGTACTGTCGCTGCCGCTCGCGCCCGTGCCATCGGCCCGGGCCAGCGCAGCGCTGCTCCAGCCGCCGCCGATCGCCTTGATCAGCCCCACGCTGGCGGCCAGCTCGCGGCCGCGCACCTGGATCGCGCTACGTTCATTGGACAGCGAAAGGGCCTGTGCCGTTACCACCGTCAGGTAAGACGTCGTGCCGGCGCGGTACTGCGCCAGGCTCACGCGCTCGGCGGTGCGCGCGGCTTCCACCGCGCGGTCCTGCACCACCACTTCGTCGTCGAGCACGCGCAGCGCGGAGAGGTTGTCCTCCACTTCCTGCATGCCGCCGAGCACGGTCTGGCGGTAGACGGCCGCGGCGCCGTCGTAGGCGGCCACGGCCTGGTCGTTCTGCGCGTTGCGCAGGCCGCCGTCGAAGATGGTGCCGGCCAGCGCCGCGCCGAGCGACCACACGCGCCCGGGCGGGCCGAACCAGTCGGCGAGGCTGCCGCTGCTGCCGCCGCCCACGGCCGACAGCACCAGCGAAGGGAAGTACGCCGCGCGCGCCACGCCGATGTTGGCGTTGGCCGCGGCCATGCGGCGCTCGGCCGCGGCAATGTCGGGGCGGCGCTCGAGCAGCGCCGAGGGCAGCCCCGGCGGCACCGCCAGCGGGCGCATGGCGAACTCGGCCGGCGGCAGCGAGAACTCGGCCGGCGCGCGCCCGACCAGCACGGCGATGGCGTGCTCGAGCTGGGTGCGCTGCACGTCCAGGTCGATCGCCTGCGCGCGCGCCGATTCCAGCGTGACCTGCGCCAGCGCGACGTCGCCCGAGGTGGCCACGCCGGCGCGGAACTGGCTCTGGGTGAGCTTGAGCGATGCCTCGTAGGCGGTCAGCGTGCGCGCGAACAGCGCCTTGAGCACGTCGGTCACGCGCAGCTGCACGTAGTCCTGCACCAGCTCGCCCTGGATGGTCAGCCGGGCCGCGGCCAGATCCGCGGCGCTGGCCTGCGAGTTGTCCCGCGCGGCTTCGATGGTGCGCCGCACCTGGCCCCACAGGTCGACTTCCCAACTGGCGTCCAGGCTGGCCGAATGCGTGTTGGACACCGACGCCATGCCCAGCGTGCTGCTGCGCGCGCGGCCCACCGAGGCGCCGGCGCCGAGCGTCGGGAACAGGCCGG
>NZ_AQPL01000543.1:0-6178 GCF_000395345.1 Cupriavidus sp. WS
GAACAGGCCGGCGCGCGCCGCCTGCGCCAGCGCGCGCGCCTGCCGGTATTGCGCCTCGGCCTGGCGCAGGGTCTGGTTGGCCGCGTTGGCCTGCGCCACCAGTTGGTTCAGGCGGGCATCGTCGAAGCCGCTCCACCAGTCGTGGTCCAGGTCCACCGGCCGCGGCTCGGCGATCTTCCACTGGTGGTCGGGCGGCGTGGCCTCGCGGTAGGCGGCCGGCGCGTCGGCCGGCGGGCGCTGGTAGTCGGGGCCGACGGCGCAGCCGGCCAGCCAGGCGCAGGCCAGGGCGATGCAGAGCTTGCGCGGCGCAAGCGGGCGCGCTGTCTTCATGGGCGGGGTAGACGGTCGGGCGTCATGGACGAGCCTTCATGGGTGATGCCGGTTTTTTGCACTGTCCTGCAACGCTTCGCGGTGTGTCTCGCCCGGGGACACGGCGGCACGGCGGCACGGCGGCGGGGGACCGGGATGCCGTCGGGCATGGACGGATGCGCGCCGCCCGCGGGGCGCCGCGAAGTTGCTTATCGCAAGGATAGTGCCGCGCGCGGCGCGGTGAAACGCGCCGCGCATTACCGAATATTTCATTGGTTTACGGCGTTGCGCGCCGCCCGCGGCATGCCGCCGCCGCGATGTGCCGCGTGCACGACACCGGGCGCCGGGGCCGCGACGCCGGTTCGCGGCCCTGTTACGGCATCTTGCAGCGGGCGGGGGCTTGTGCGGTGCGGCAGCGCCGCGCTGCGCGCGGCTGGCAGGAACCATTCGCCACGCGCATTGTCTTGCCGCGCGGCCTGACGCGGCCCGTCCGGGCGCGCGCGCCGGGCTGTTGTAATCTTGTGTAATTGTGCGGCGGCGCGCGCCGGCAGGTTGCTTTTGCCTGGGCCGCCGCGTAGAAAGTAGGTGTCGGGCGGGCCGCCGGCCGGCGCGCAGCGACGATCCGGACGACCAGCGGGAAGGCGGGGTTATGGAGACCGATCAAGAAAGCACACTCACCTATGCGCTGCTGACCGTGCCGGCGCGCGCCGCCATCTGCCGCGCGCTGCTGGAGGCGGGCGACGCGGGCATGCCCGCCAGCGACCTGGCCAGCGTGGCCGGGCTGAACCTGGCGCGCGCCAGCCACCACTTCCGCGAGATGACGCAGGCCGACGTGCTGGCCCTGATCATCCGCGACCGCCAGGTCGTCTACGCGCTCAAGGCGCGCCGCGCGGTGCGCATGGCGCTGGAATATCTCGACAGCGGCGGCATGTAGGCCGGCGCGGCGGCGCGCCGTATAATCGCCGCCGGCGGTGGCGTCTGCCCGGCGCGGTCGCGCGGTCGCGCCGCTCCGTCCGGCTTCGCCCCGGCGGTGCCGCCTTGCGCCGCCCCGCCTTGCGCCGCCCGCCTCATCCCATCCATTCCTGCATCCCCTTGTCCATGTCCGAGCTGGAAAACCTGTTTGCCGACCTTGAAGCGCAAGGCTGGGCGGTCTCCGACGACCTGATCGGCCGCGCGCTGGCGACCCGCCTGCACGGCGAGAGCCGCGCGGCCTGGGAGGCCGGGCTGTTCCATCCGGCGCGGGTGGGCCGGGGCGAGGGCACGACGCGCGAGCCGGGCATCCGCGGCGACGCGATCCTGTGGCTCGACGACGCCCCGGCCGGCCCGGCCGTACGCGAGTTCCAGGCCTGGGCCGAGGGATTCCGCCGGGCGCTCAACGCCCGCTACTTCCTCGGCCTGCGGCGCGAGGAATTCCACTTCTCGCACTATCCGGCCGGCACCGCATACAAGAAGCACCTCGACCAGCACCGCGCCATGCGCGACCGCCAGATCTCGCTGGTGCTCTATCTGAATGCGGAGTGGGGCGAGCACGACGGCGGCGAGCTGGCGATCTACCCGCCCGACGATGCGTGCGGCGACGTGGCCAAGAACGCGTCCGACAGCGCGTCCGATAGCGCTCCCGGCGCCTCCGGCGCCGCACCGCACCGCGTGCTGCCGCGCCTGGCGCGGCTGGCGGTGTTCCGCAGCGACCTGATCCCGCACGAGGTGCTGCCGTGCCGGCGCACGCGCTGGGCGCTCACCGGCTGGTTCCGCACCGACGCGGCCTAGCCCGCCGGGCGTGAGGCGCCCGTTGCCGCCGCCGTCGTTGCGCGGCGTCCGGCTTTTCGATTCGACCGGGGAGTGCAGGCAGATGGAGTGGAGCGACATCAGGATCTTCCTCGCGATCGCGCGGGCCGGCAGCCTGGGCGGCGCCGCGCGCGCGATCGGGCAGACCCAGCCGACGATGGGGCGCCGGCTCAGGGCGCTGGAGCAGGCGCTCGGGCAGACGCTGTTCCAGCGCACCAGCGACGGTTTCGTGCTGACCGCCGAGGGCGCCGCCGTGTTCGCGCACGCGGAGCGCATGGAGGAAGAGGCGCTGGCCTTCGCGCGCCAGCTTTCCGGGCGCGGGCGGGAGCTCGACGGCATGCTGCGCGTCTCGTCGTCGGACTGGTTCGGCGTGCACATGCTCACGCCGGTGATCGCCGGCTTCATCCGCGCGCATCCGCGCGTGGCGGTGGAACTGGTGACGGACGCGCGCCTGTTCAGCCTGGCGCGGCGCGAGGCCGACCTGGTGTTCCGCATCCGCGCCTTCGACGAGGCCGACGTGGTGCAGCGCAAGCTCATGCGCATGGAGTACGCGCTCTACGCGGCGCCCGGCGTGGCGCCGCCGCGCGCGGGCGGCGGCGAGGGCCACGCGCTGCTGACGCTCGACACCGGCTTCGCCGACCTGCCGGACGTGGCCTGGATGCGCCGGCTGCTGCCCGCGGCCAGGGTGGCGTTCGGCAGCAACAGTCGCGAGGCGCAGGCCCGGCTGTGCGCGGCCGGCGCCGGGCTGGCGGTGCTGCCGTGCCTGCTGGCCGAGCGCGTCGGCGGCCTGCGGGCGGTCGACCTGGGCGAGCCGGCGCCGGGCCGCGACGTGTGGGTGGGCTACCACCGCGACCTGCGCCGGCAGGGCCGGCTGCGCGCGTTCCTCGACGCCGCGTTCGAGCAGCTTGGCGATGGCGGCGCGCCGCCCGGTGCCGATCCTGCCGCCGATCGCTCCGCTCATCCTTCCGCCCCTCCTTCCACCCCTCCCGCCGGCTAGAAGGCCACCCGGTTGCGGCCGGCCGCCTTGGCGCGGTAGAGCGCCTCGTCGGCCTGGTGTACGAGCTGGTCCGCGCTGGCGGTCGCGTGGCAGGCCTGCGCCACGCCCACGCTCGCGCTGACGGCGATGGCGTGGCCGGCGTAGCGCACCGTCTCGGCGCGGATGGCGCCGCGGATCCGCTCCGCCACCGCGATGGCGTCGGCAAACGCCGTGTTCGGCAACAGCACGGCGAATTCCTCGCCGCCGTAGCGGGCCACCACGTCGCGGTCGCGCAGGCAGGCGGCGACCCGCTGCGCCACCGCCTTGAGCACCGCGTCGCCGCCCGGGTGGCCGTGGTCGTCGTTGATGCGCTTGAAGTGGTCCAGGTCGAAGATCAGCACGGAGAGCGCGCGGCCGGACTTGCGCCAGCGGTGGAATTCCTCCTGCAGGCGGTCCTCGATATAGCGGCGGTTGTAGAGCCCGGTCAGCGCGTCGCGGATCGACGCCTCGCGCAGCGCGTCGACGGCCTCGTCGCGCGCGCGCTGCGCGATGGCGAGCTCGGTCGCGTCGAGGATGGTCACGCACACGGCGATGACCTCGTCGCCTTCCATGAGCGGCAGGAACTCGCAGTCCTGCCGCATCCATTCGAAGTCGCACGTGACCGGCAGGTCGTGCGGGAAGCGGAACAGGTAGGGCCGGTGCTCCCACGAGGTGAACGCGCTGATCTTCAGCAGGAACACCGATTCGAGCGTGCGCCGCAGCCACGCCGCGGGCAGCTCGGGAAACAGGCCGAGCAGCCGCTGGCCCAGCGCGGCCTCCGCGCTCACGCCGCTGCGGTCCGCCATGAAGTGGTTCCACAGCGCGATGCGGTGCTCGCGGTCCACCACGAACACGCCGCAGCCCATGCGCGCCAGCGCCAGTTCGTGCAGGCGCGCCTGCTGGGACGGTTCGAGAGGCATGTCGGGGGCTCCGGGCGTTGCCGATGCTGCGGGCGGATGCCGCCGTGCTACAGGCTGTCGAGGGTCGCGTCGAGCGCCGCGCACAGCCGCCCGAACGCGCTGCGCGCCAGCAGCGCGGCCAGGCAGGCCCGGAAGCGGCGGTCCTCGATGCGGACGTGCAGGTCGAGCAGCAGCGCGCTGCCCGCGGCCGGATTGCCCGACCTGGCGATGGCGCCGACGATCTGCGCCGCGTCGGTCTCGCGCGGCACGGAGAAGGCCGGCACGCGGCCGAGCTGCCCGAGCAGGCCGCAGACGCACGCGCCCGCGAGCACGTTCGCCACTTCGGGCAGCAGGCCGCGCAGCGCGGTCCCGCCGCCTTGGCCGCACTCGCCGCACTCGCCGCTCTCGCTGGCCAGGTCCTGGCGCCCGTAGAGCGCCTCGCAGAGTTCGCGCGCGCTGTCGCGCGCGAAGAACACCAGGCTCTCGCCGGCGATGTCAGCGCGGAAGCTCTGGCGGAAGGCCACCATGCCGGGCATGGCGCCGAGCCGCCGCTCGATTTCCTCCTTGAGCCGCTCCGGGTCGGCCACGCCGATGCGCGGGATCGACAGCGTGACGTGGCGGCCCAGCAGGCAGGCGAGCCTGGCGCCGGCCACGCCGATGCCGGCGTTCGCCAGCGCCTGCAGCGCATCGTGCCGCGCCGCGCCGAGCACGGCCGGCGCGCGGCGCGAACTGCGCCGGTCGCGGGCGCCGTGGCCGCGTTCGGTCATGGCCGCGGCCATGCGCGCCGGCTGGCGGCAGCTTGCGCGGCACTGGCGTCGCGGACAAGCATTGGGGGTGGGACTGGGCGTGCCATGAATCTCCTCCGATCTTGACTGGGCGGCACGCGGTGGGGCTCCGCATGGGATTTGCCGGCGGCATTCGCGGCTGAACCGGCAATCCAGGCCGGTAAACAGTGACGGCGCCGGAATATCCGCGCGCCGCTCTCAATTAGATGGGGATGGCGGCGAAGAGTAAAGCGATTTGTTTTTATGCGGCATCGGTGGCGCGGCGGCGACCGGCATGAGAAATACGGCGCGCGAAATTGGGATTGTTCTTAAACGATGACGATGCCGGAAGACGGCCGTTGCCTGCGCGGCAGTCGTCGGGCGGAGGCGGCGATGCGGCGGAAATGTGGCGGCAATACGGCGAAAGCGCGGGGGAATTTCCGCGTCCGGATGGCGAAGGCGTCGAAGGCGGTTGACAGGGTGCCGGTGCGGCATCGTCCGATCCCTGTTTATTTGATGAGATTTGTCTTAATTTTTCTTAAAGGGTTTTCCATGAAAATGACGAACCAAAAACAGGGAATTCCCATGATCCGATTCCGATTCACGGGAAATGGGCCGGTTATCCGCCTTTGTTCCCCGTTTTGACTCGCGCGCCGCCCGCCACCTCCGCGGCGGCCGGCGCGCGCTGGCGCCGCGCGATTTCCACCACGAGCTTGCCCCGCGCCGTGCCGGTCTCGATGGCGCGGTGCGCCTCGATGGCGTCGTCCAGGCCGAAGCGCCGCAGGTCGACGCGCACGGCGAGCTTGCCGGCGTCGGCCAGGCGCGCCGCCTCGCGCAGGATCGCGCCGTGGCGCGCGCGGCCGCAGCCGGTCAGCAGCGGGAGCAGCGTGAAGACGCCCGAGTATGTCGCGGCGCGCAGCGACAGCGGCGCCAGGCTGTGCGTGCCCCAGCCGAGGCAGCTCACCACGTGGCCGCCGCAGGTGCGCGCGGCGAGGAAGGCGTCGTCCAGCACCTTGCCGCCGACCGTGTCGTAGACCACGTCGAAGCCGTCGCCGCCGGTGTACTGGCCGACGTACTGCTCGACCGTGACGGCGGCGAAGTCGATCGCGGTCGCGCCATAACCTTCGATGATGTCCCGGCTGGCGGCCGAACCGGTGGCATGGACCCGCGCGCCGGCGGCGCGGGCGATCTGCACCGCGACATGCCCCACGCCGCCGGCGCCGCCGTGCACCAGCACCGTCTGCCCGGGCTGGACGCCGGCCCGGTCCACCAGCCCCTCCCACGCGGTGATGAACACCAGCGGCAGCGCGGCCGCCTCGCGCATCGAGAGCCGGGCCGGCTTGCGCGCGAGCAGGTCGGCGTCGACCGCGGCGTACTCCGCCAGCGAGCCCTGCACGCCGCCCACG
>NZ_AQPL01000544.1:0-1161 GCF_000395345.1 Cupriavidus sp. WS
CGACCGCGGCGTACTCCGCCAGCGAGCCCTGCACGCCGCCCACGCCGCCGGTCATGCCGTAGACCTCGTCGCCGGGCGCGAAGCGGGTCACGCCCGGCCCGACCGCCTCCACCACGCCGGCCAGGTCGAGGCCGAGCACGGCCGGCAGCGGCTGGCGCGCATGCGCGGCGTTGCCGGCGCGGATCTTGGTGTCGAGCGGGTTGACGCCGCTGGCGAGGATGCGGACCAGCACCTCGCCGGGGCCGGCTTGCGGCCTGGGCAGGCTGGCAACCCGGAACGGCGCGTTGGCGCGCTCGGCGATCAGGGCCTGCATGGTGGCTTGGGACATGGGGGACTCCGTTGGCAATGTCGTGGTGGATGTCCCATTCTTGTGCATGCCCGGATGAAGATAAATCAACTTATCCGCATCCCGTCCATGCAGATCTGCATGCGTGCGGATGCTTCCCCGGCGGCGGCGCCGGCGTGGCCGGCCAACAAATTCGCGCGATCCAAGGGTAAACACGTATCAAGTTGCTGACTTGAAAACGTAAACCCCCGTCCCTATAATTAGCACTCGTTGGGTTAGAGTGCTAACAGCGCTCTCTCAGCCTTCCGATTCTGCTGGCAGCTAGTCAAAGCGGCCAGTTTTGTGAACGTAAAATCACTTTTTGTACCAAGGAGTCCGTATGAATCTGCGTCCTTTGCACGACCGCGTGATCGTCAAGCGTCTGGACAATGAAACCAAGACCGCTTCCGGCATCGTGATTCCCGACAATGCTGCCGAAAAGCCTGATCAAGGTGAAGTGCTGGCCGTGGGCCCCGGCAAGAAGGATGACAAGGGTGCTTCGATCGCGCTCGACGTCAAGGTGGGTGACCGCGTGCTGTTCGGCAAGTATGCCGGCCAGGCCGTGAAGGTGGATGGCCAGGAACTGCTGGTCATGCGCGAAGAAGACATCATGGCCGTGGTGAACAAGTAATCACGCCCCCATCCGTACAGATTTAGGAGATTCAGAACATGGCAGCTAAAGACGTAGTGTTCGGCGACGCCGCCCGCGCCAAGATGGTCGAAGGCGTGAACATTCTCGCCAACGCAGTGAAGGTGACGCTGGGCCCGAAGGGCCGCAACGTCGTGCTGGAGCGCAGCTTCGGCGGCCCGACCGTGACCAAGGACGGCGTGTCCGT
>NZ_AQPL01000545.1:0-11499 GCF_000395345.1 Cupriavidus sp. WS
CGAACTGTACGCCGAGACGATGTGACGCCAGCGTGACAAGCGGGCCGGCGGCCAGCCATCGCGCCAAACAGGCAGCGCCGGCCCCTCGAACCAATTTACAATCTCCGGAAACTCGCAGTCGTTGCCCGCAGTCGTCGCTATTTCCTTGCCACCGGCCCGCGCCATGTCTCACTTCCCCAAGCTGCTGTCCTCGCAGATCGCTTACGACGTGGCCCGCACCATGCTGGACGGGTTCGACAAGCACTATCGCCTGTTCCGCGAGGTCAGCCACGAAGCCAAGCGGCGCTTCGAGGCGGCGGACTGGCACGGCCTGCAGCAGCTCCAGCGCGACCGCATCGCCTTCTACAACGAGCGCGTGCGCGAGACCAGCGTGATCCTGGAGGACGAATACGACGCCGAGCGCATCGAGGACGAGATCTGGCAGCAGATCAAGCTGCACTACATCGGCCTGCTGACCAACCATCACCAGCCCGAGCTGGCCGAGACCTTCTTCAACTCGGTGTGCACGCGCATCCTGCACCGCTCGTATTTCAACAACGACTTCATCTTCGTGCGCCCGGCCATCTCGACCGAGTACATCGAGAACGAGGAGTCGCCCACGCGGCCGACCTTCCGCGCCTACTACCCGGGCAGCCGCGCCGGCATGGCGGCCTGCTTCGAGCGCATCGTCCACAACTTCCAGCTCGATCTGCCGTTCGAGGACCTGCGGCGCGACATCGACTACGTGGTGCGCGCCGTCACCGAGTATTTCGGCGACTTCCGCATCGCGCCGAATTTCCAGGTCCACGTGCTGTCGTCGCTGTTCTTCCGCAACAAGTCGGCCTTCATCATCGGCCGCGTGGTGAACGCCGACCGCACCTACCCGCTGGCCATCCCGATCGTGCACGCGCCGGGCGGCAGGCTCATGCTCGACACGGTGCTGCTGAAGAAGGAACAGCTGCTGATCCTGTTCTCGTTCACGCACGCCTACTTCATGGTCGACATGGAGATTCCCTCGGCCTACGTGACCTTCCTGCGCGACATCATGCCGCGCAAGCCGCGCGCGGAAATCTACACCTCGCTGGGTTTGCAGAAGCAGGGCAAGAACCTGTTCTACCGGGACTTCCTGCACCACCTGCAGCATTCGTCGGACAAGTTCATCAGCGCGCCCGGCATCAAGGGCCTGGTGATGCTGGTGTTCACGCTGCCGTCGTATCCCTACGTGTTCAAGGTCATCAGGGACTTCTACCCGGCGCCCAAGGAGACCACGCGCGAGCTGGTCAAGTCCAAGTACCAGCTCGTCAAGCAGCACGACCGCGTCGGGCGCATGGCCGACACGCTCGAATACTCCGATGTGGCCTTCCCGCTGTCGCGCTTCGACGACGCGCTGGTGCGCGAGCTGGAACTGCACGCGCCGTCGATGATCGAATACCAGCGCGGCAAGGACGGCGGCGAGGAGATCGTGGTGCGCCACGTCTACATCGAGCGCCGCATGACGCCGCTCAACATCTGGCTGCAGGAAGGCTCGGACGCGCAGGTCGAGCACGGCATCGTCGAGTACGGCAACGCCATCAAGGAGCTGATCGCCGCCAACATCTTCCCCGGCGACATGCTGTACAAGAACTTCGGCGTCACGCGCCACGGCCGCGTGGTGTTCTACGACTACGACGAGATCGAATACCTGACCGACATCAACGTGCGCCGCGTGCCGCAGCCGCGCAACGAGGAGGAGGAGATGTCCGGCGAGCCCTGGTACAGCGTGGGCCGCCACGACATCTTCCCGGAGACCTACCGCACTTTCCTGCTGGGCGACGCGCGCGTGCGCGCGGCGTTCCTGCGCCACCACGAAGATTTCTTCGACCCCGCCATGTGGCAGGGCCACAAGGACCGGCTGCTGGCCGGACACATCCATGACTTTTATGCCTACGACGTCAAAGAGCGCTTCATCAACCGCTACGGCGAGCCCGCTGCCGCCGCGAGGAGGGCAGCATGAGTGACGCCATCGATCAACTGTTCCGCAACAACCGCGAGTGGGTCGACCGCGTCAACGCGGAAGACCCCGGCTTCTTCATGCGCCTGGCCAACCAGCAGGCGCCCGAATACCTGTGGATCGGCTGCTCCGATTCGCGCGTGCCGGCCAACCAGATCCTCGGGCTGGCGCCCGGCGAGGTGTTCGTCCACCGCAACATCGCCAACGTGATCGTGCACAGCGACCTCAACGCGCTGTCGGTGATCCAGTTCGCGGTGGAGGTGCTCAAGGTGCGCCACATCACCGTGGTGGGCCACTACGGCTGCAGCGGCGTGAAGGTCGCGCTGATGCGCGAGCGCGTGGGCCTTGCCGACAACTGGCTGCGCCACGTGCGCGACGTGGCCGACAAGCACGGCGCCTACCTGGGCACCGTGACGCGCGAGGAAGACGCCCACACGCGGCTGTGCGAGCTCAACGTGATCGAGCAGGTCAACAACGTGTGCCAGACCACCGTGCTGCAGGACGCCTGGAGCCGCGGCCAGGAAGTGACCGTGCACGGCTGGGTCTACGGCGTGTCCGACGGCCTGCTGCGCGACCTCGGCATGGCCGCCAGCAGCAACGACGAGCTGCACCGGCAGCTCGAGGCGGCGTACCGCCAGTTCGGCGATCCGCCGCAGGCGTCGATCCGCTGACGCGCGCGGCGCGGCAGCGGCGCATTCACGGCAGGGCGGTTCGCGCCGCCCGCCATTGCAACCCACACATCAACGGAGACATACCATGCAAGATCCCGTCGTCATCGTATCCGCGGCCCGCACGCCGATGGCCGCCTTCCAGGGCGAGTTCGCCGCGCTGACCGCGCCGCAGCTCGGCGCCGCCGCCATCCGCGCTGCGGTGGAGCGCGCCGGCCTCAAGCCGGAGCAGGTCGAGGAAGTGGTGTTCGGCTGCGTGCTGCCGGCCGGCCTGGGCCAGGCGCCCGCGCGCCAGGCCGCGCTCGGCGCCGGCCTGCCGATGGGCACCGGCTGCACCACCGTCAACAAGATGTGCGGCTCCGGCATGCGCGCGGCCATGACCGTGCACGACGCGCTGCTGGCCGGCGCGTTCGAGGTCGCGGTGGCGGGCGGCATGGAAAGCATGACCAACGCGCCCTATCTCGTGCCCAAGGGCCGCGGCGGCTACCGCATCGGCCACGGCATGATCTTCGACCACATGATGCTCGACGGCCTCGAGGACGCCTATATCCGCGACGAAAAGGGCGGCGGCCGCTCGATGGGCACCTTTGGCGAGGACTGCGCGTCGAAGTACGGCTTCACGCGCGCCGCGCAGGACGAGTTCGCGATGGAAAGCGTGCGGCGCGCGCAGCAGGCCACCGAGCGCGGCGACTTCCGCTGGGAGATCGCCGCGGTGACGGTGCCCGGGCGCGGCGGCGACACCGTCATCGACACCGACGAAGGCCCGCGCCGCATCAAGCTCGACAAGATCCCCTCGCTCAGGCCCGCGTTCGCCAAGGACGGCACCATCACCGCCGCCTCGTCGTCGTCGATCAACGACGGCGCCGCCGCGCTGGTGATGATGCGCGAGTCCACCGCGAAGCGCCTCGGCCTGCAGCCGGTGGCCCGCCTGCTCGGCCACACCACGCACGCGCAGGAGCCGGGCTGGTTCACCACCGCGCCGGTGGAGGCCATCGGCAAGCTCTACCGCAAGCTCGGCTGGACCACCGACAGCGTCGACCTGTTCGAGATCAACGAAGCGTTCGCGGTGGTGCCGATGGCCGCCATGCACGACCTCAAGATCCCGCACGCCAAGGTCAACATCCACGGCGGCGCCTGCGCGCTGGGCCACCCGATCGGCGCCTCGGGCGCGCGCATCATGGCCACGCTGATCGGCGCGCTGCGCAAGACCGGCGGCAAGCGCGGCGTGGCCAGCCTGTGCATCGGCGGCGGCGAGGCCACCGCCGTGGGGCTGGAAATCATCTGACCACCCGGGGCATCCGGCGCGCGCCGCTCGGCGGCGCGCGGCCGCGGCCCCGCAATCCATCGACCAGAAACAAGGAGTCCGTCTTGCCTACCGCTCTCATCCTCGGTGCCTCGCGCGGCATCGGCCTCGAATTCGTGCGCCAGTACCGCGCCGACGGCTGGCGTGTGCTGGCCGTGGCGCGCAGTGACGAAGGCATCGCCGCCATCGAGGCGCTCGGCGCCGAAGCGCTGCGCGCCGACCTGACCGACGCCGGGCAGGTCGCCGGGCTGGGCTGGAAGCTCGACGGCGAATCGTTCGACGTGGCGGTCTACAACGCCGGCGTGATCGGCCCGCGCACCGAAGGCGCGCAGCCGGTCTCGCGCCAGGACTTCGACGCCGTGATGCACGTCAACGTGCTCGGCCCGATGATGGCGCTGCCGCTGCTGCTGCCGATGGTGGAAACCGGCCGCGGCGGCCAGGGCGGCGTGCTGGCGGTGCTGGCCTCGCGCATGGGCAGCATCGGCGCGATGGACAGCAACCGCAGCTGGCTCTACCGCGTCAGCAAGGCCGCCGCCAACGCCGCGCTCAAGGCCGCCTCGCTCGACGCGCGCCACGCCACCTGCCTGGCCTTCCACCCGGGCTGGGTGCAGACCGACATGGGCGGCAAGGAAGCCGACATCACGCCGCAGCAGAGCGTGGCCGGCATGCGCCGCGTGATGGCCGGCGCCACGCGGCACGACAACGGCGGCTTCCGCAACTACGACGGCGCGGTGATTCCGTGGTGAGCCGGGCCGGCGCCGCGCGGCGCCGGCCGCGCGGAAAAACAGAACAGAGATAGAGAGACAGGGACGACATGCTGCTCACACCCGAACAGGAAATGATCCGCGACGCCGTGCGCCAGTTCGCGCAACGGGAGATCGCGCCGCACGCCGCCGCGTGGGACCGCGACAAGACCTTCCCCAAGGCCGTGCACCGCGGGCTGGCCGCGCTCGGCGCCTACGGCGTGGCGGTGCCGGAGCAGTACGGCGGCGCCGGGCTGGACTATCTCTCGCTGGCGCTGATCCTCGAGGAGATCGCCGCCGGCGACGGCGGCACCTCCACCGTCATCAGCGTCAACAACTGCCCCGTGTGCAGCATGCTGATGGCGTTCGCCAGCGAGGCGCAGAAGCAGCAGTGGCTGGTGCCGCTGGCGCGCGGCGAGATGCTCGGCGCGTTCTGCCTGACCGAGCCGCACGTCGGCTCGGACGCGGCCGCGCTGCGCACCAGCGCCGTGCGCGACGGCGACCACTACGTGCTCAACGGCGTCAAGCAGTTCATCACCAGCGGCCAGAACGCCGACGTGGCCATCGTGCTGGCCGTGACCGACAAGGCCGCCGGCAAGCGCGGCATCAGCGCCTTCCTGGTGCCGACCGCCACGCCCGGCTACGTGGTCGCGCGCATCGAGGACAAGCTCGGCCAGCATTCGTCCGACACCGCCCAGATCGTGTTCGAGGACTGCCGCGTGCCGGCCGCCAACCTGCTCGGCGACGAAGGCGCCGGCTACAAGATGGCGCTGTCGGGGCTGGAAGGCGGGCGCATCGGCATCGCCTCGCAGAGCATCGGCATGGCGCGCGCGGCCTTCGAGGCGGCGCTGGCCTACGCCAGGGAGCGCGAGAGCTTCGGCCAGCCGCTGTTCGCGCACCAGGCGGTGCAGTTCCGCCTGGCCGAGATGGCCACCAAGATCGAGGTGGCGCGCCAGATGGTGTGGCACGCGGCCGCGCTGCGGGACGCCGGGCGCCCGTGCCTGAAGGAGGCCGCGATGGCCAAGCTCTACGCCAGCGAGATGGCCGAGGCGGTCTGCTCGGCCGCCATCCAGGTATTCGGCGGCTACGGCTACGTCAGCGATTTCCCGGTCGAGCGCATCTACCGCGACGTGCGCGTCTGCCAGATCTACGAGGGCACCAGCGACATCCAGAAGATCCTGATCGCGCGCGCGTTATCCTGACGGCTGCCGCGCGCCAAGCCGGCGCGGCAGCACGGCACCGAACCCAGTGCAGCACCAACCCAACGCAGCATCGAACCCGGCCAGACCCCAGGAGTCCCCCACGCCATGACCGCCCCCATCGATTTCTACTTCGATTTCTCCTCGCCCTACGGCTACTTCGCCAGCACCCGCATCGACGAGCTGGCGCAGAAATACGGCCGCTTCGTGGCCTGGCATCCGATCCTGCTCGGGGTGGTGTTCAAGACCACCGGCAGCGCGCCGCTGCCACACGTGCCGCTCAAGGGCGACTACTGCTGGCTCGATTTCGAGCGCACCGCGGCCTTCCACCACATCGAGTACAAGCGCCCCACGCATTTCCCGCTGCCCACCACGCAGGCCGCGCGCGCCATGCTGTGGCTGCAGAACCATCACGGCGCGGACATCGCCTCGGCCTTCGCCAAGTCGGTCTACCATGCGCTGTTCGTCGACGACGTCAACATCGCCGAGCCGGCCGAGCTGGTGAAGCTGGCCGAGCCGCTCGGCATCGACGCGCACGCGATGGACGCCGGCGCCAGCAGCTTCCAGATCAAGGACCAGCTCAAGGCGGAGATCGAGGTGGCGATGGCCAAGGGCGTGTTCGGCTCGCCCTTCGTCATCATCGACGGCGAGCCGTTCTGGGGCTTCGACCGCTTCGAGCAGATCGAGGCCCATCTCAAGAGCCGCCGCCAGACCGAACTGCGCGCGGTGGCCGGCGGCGGCACAACCAGCAACACAGACAGCAGCAAGGAAAAGAAACCCGCATGAATGCCAGTATCCGGCCGGTCCGCCATCCCCGTTTCGATTGCGTGATCTTCGACTGCGACGGGGTGCTCGTCGACAGCGAGCCCATCGTCAACCGCGTGCTCAACGAGATGCTCAACGAGCTCGGCATCCGCATCTCGCTGGAGGAATCCACCGAGTGGTTCCTCGGCCGCGCGGTGCGCGAGGAGCTCGCCAACATCGAGCGCAGGCGCGGCGCGCCGCTGCCGGAGAACTGGCTGTCGCACTGGTTCGCGCGCCGCAACGCGGTGCTGGAGGCCGAAGTGCAGGCCGTGCCGCACGTACGCGAGGCGGTCGCCGCCATTGCCGCCACCGGCCTGCCGGTGTGCGTGGCCTCCGGCGCGGACCGCATCAAGGTCAAGCTGCAGCTGACCCGCACCGGGCTGGTGGCGCTGTTCCGGCAGGACGAGCGCGAGCACATCTTCTCGGCCACCGAGGTCGCGCGCAGCAAGCCCGCGCCCGACGTGTACCTGCTGGCCGCGCGCACCATGAACGTGGCGCCGGCGCGCTGCGCGGTGATCGAGGACAGCCCGGCCGGCATCACCGCCGGCGTGGCGGCCGGCATGACGGTGTTCGGTTATGCCGCGCGCAACGCTGCCGCCACGCTGCTGGCGGCCGGCGCGGGCAGCACCTTCGCCGACATGCGCGAGCTGCCGGAGCGGATCGGATGAAAGATGCGCGCAAGCCCGGCGCGGGCGCCGCGGCCTGCCCGTGCGGCGGTGGCGAGTACGCCGCCTGCTGCGGGCGCTTCCACCGCGGCGAGGCGCTGCCGGCCAATGCCGAGCAACTGATGCGTTCGCGTTATTGCGCCTACGTGATGGGCGACGTGGCGTGGCTGCGCCAGACCTGGCATCCGTCGACCTGCCCGCCCGACCTCGCGCCCGATACCGCCACGCGCTGGCTCGGGCTGGCGATCAAGGCGCACGCGCAGCAGGACGAGACCCACGCGCAGGTGGAGTTCGTCGCGCGCTACAAGGTCGGCGGGCGCGCGTGGCGGCTGCACGAGCGCAGCCGCTTCGTGCGCGAGCCGCGCGCCGCCGGCGAGGCGCCGCGCTGGCTTTATGTGGATGGCGACATGCTGGGGGAGGCGCCATGACGCCGGGGGGCGCGGCGGCGCGCCTTTTCCGGGAGCCGGGGCCGCCGTCCGGCCCGCCATCCTGAGCGCGCCGCGGCGCATCGGCCACATCCGCTGCGCGGATCGGCGCATGCTGGCGGCACGATGCCAGACGCTTGCCGGCTTCTTCGCGGTTTGTCGCCCAACATGCCGCTAACGTGTAAAACCGGGCCTGTTTGCCAAGGGGCAGGGGAGCTCCCTACCATGACTCTCCCCAACGCGCACGCGAGTGCCGCCGCGCCGGCGCCCGCCGGCCCGGCCGGCACGGTGCGCGGTCAACAAAGGAGGGTTTCCTTGGACAACCAGTCCCAATCCCCGCGCGCGGCGCTAGCCGCGCCGTCGCTCGGCGAACGCAGCCTGCGCGCGGTGTGGCATCCCTGCACGCCGCTGCGGCCCGACGCCGGCGAGCTGCCGCTGGCCATCGCCCGCGGCGAGGGGCCGTGGCTCCACGGCGAGGACGGCCAGCGCTATTTCGACGCCACCAGCTCGTGGTGGGTCAACCTGTTCGGCCACGCCAACGCCGACATCAACGCCGCGCTGCGCGCGCAGCTCGACACGCTCGAGCACGTCATGCTGGCCGGCTGCACGCACGCGCCGGCGGTGGAGCTGGCCGAGCGCCTGTCGGCGCTGACCGGCGGCGCGCTGGGCCACGTGTTCTATGCCAGCGACGGCGCCTCGGCGGTCGAGATCGCGCTCAAGATGAGCTTCCACTACTGGCGCAACACCGGGCTGCCGGGCAAGCGCGAGTTCGTCTGCCTGCGCCACGGCTACCACGGCGAGACTGTGGGCGCGCTGGCGGTGACCGACGTGGCGATCTTCCGCGACGCCTACGACCCGATGCTGATGCAGTCGCACGTGGTGATGTCGCCCGACGCGCGCCAGGCCGCGCCCGGCGAGAGCGCGGCACAGGTGGCGCAGCGCGCGCTCGCCGAGCTGGAGGCGCTGCTGCAGGCGCGCGGCGGCCAGATCGCGGCGCTGATCGTCGAGCCGCTGGTGCAGTGCGCGGCCGGCATGGCGATGCACGACCCGCTCTACCTGGCCGGCGTGCGCGCGCTGTGCGACCGCTACCGCGTGCACCTGATCGCCGACGAGATCGCGGTCGGCTGCGGGCGCACCGGCACCTTCTTCGCCTGGGAGCAGTCGCGCGGCGAGCCCGCCGCGGAAGGCCCGCTGCCGGCGCACCTGTGGCCCGATTTCCTGTGCCTGTCCAAGGGCATCAGCGGCGGCTACCTGCCGCTCTCGCTGGTGATGTCGCGCAGCGCGCTGCAGCACGCCTTCGTCACCGCGGCGCACGACCCCGACCGCGCCCGCAGCTTCCTGCATTCGCATTCCTACACCGGCAACCCGCTCGCCTGCCGCGCCGCGCTCGCCACGCTCGACCTGTTCGCGCGGGACGGCGTGGTGGCGCGCAACCGCGAGCGCGCGCAGTGGCTGGCGCGCGCCATGTCCGCGCTGGCCGCCGACGCGCGGCTGGAGCACGTGCGCCAGCGCGGCCTGATCTGGGCCGCCGACGTGCGCGAAGCCTGCGTGCCGGGCGGCGCCGGCGACTTCGCCGCGCGCTTCCACCACGCCGCGCGCGCGCACGGCGTGCTGATCCGCCCGATCGGCCGCACGCTCTACGTCATGCCGCCCTACGTGTTCGACGCGGACATGGCGCAATGGCTGGCGGACCGGCTGCACGCCACGCTCGACACGGTACTGTCCGGACCGGCCGCCGCGCCGGCAGACGTACCAGCCGCCGCGCCGGCGCAACCCACGGAGACGCACGATGTTGCTTGAACACCTGAAGCTGGCCGCCGCCGAGCGCGACGAGCAGGCCCTCACGCGCCGCCGCCGCACCGCCCACACCGCGTGCGCGCCGCACCAGGAAGTCAGCGACGCCGGCGGCGAGCGCCACGCGCTGCTGACCTTCTGTAGCAACGACTACCTGGGACTGGCCAACCACCCGGCGCTGGTCGAGGCGATGGCCGAGGGCGCGCGCCGCTACGGCGCGGGCAGCGGCGCGTCGCACCTGGTGAGCGGCCACTCGCAGGCGCACCACCTGCTCGAGAGCGAGCTGGGCGAATGGTTCGCGCCCCACATCCCGCATGCGCGCGCGCTGTACTTCTGCACCGGCTACATGGCCAACATGGGCGTGCTGAGCGCGCTCGGCGGCGCCGACGCCACGCTGTTCTGCGAGGAACTGAACCACGCCTCGCTGATCGACGGCGCGCGCCTGGCCCGCGCCAAGGTGACGCGCTACCCGCACCGCGACGTGGCCGCGCTGGAGCAGTTGCTGGCCGGCGCGGCCACCCCGCTCAAGCTGATCGTCACCGACAGCATCTTCAGCATGGACGGCGACCTCGCGCCGCTGGACGAACTGCTGGCGCTGGCCGAGCGCCACGACGCCTGGATCATCGTCGACGACGCGCACGGCTTCGGCGTGCTGGGCGAGTCCGGCCGCGGCGTGCTCGAGCACCTCGCGCTGACCTCGCCGCGCCTGATCTACGTCGGCACGCTGGGCAAGGCCGCCGGCGTGGCGGGCGCCTTCGTGGCCGCGCACGAAACCATCATCGAGCACCTGATCAACACCGCGCGCCAGTACATCTACACCACCGCCGCGCCGCCCGCGGTGGCGCACGCGGTGTCGGCCAGCCTGGCGCTGATCGCCGGCGAGGAAGGCCGGCAGCGCCGCGCCCATCTCGCCGCGCTGATCCGCACGCTGCGCGGCGGCCTGGCCGGCCTGACGCGCGCCGCCGGCTGGCGCCTGGGCGAGAGCGCCAGCGCCATCCAGCCGGTGATCGTGGGCGACAACGTGGCCGCGCTGGCGCTGTCCGCGGCGCTCGAGGCCGACGGCATCCGCGTCGGCGCGATCCGCCCGCCCACGGTGCCGGCCGGCACCGCGCGGCTGCGCATCACGCTCTCGGCCGCGCACGCGCAGGCCGACGTGGAGCGCCTGCTGGCCAGCCTCGGCAGCGTGGTGCCGCGCAGGGAGATCGCGTGAGCGGCAGCATGAGCGCGGCCCCGTTCGCGTGCTTCGTCACCGGCACCGACACCGGCGTGGGCAAGACCCACGCCAGCGCCACGCTGCTGCACGCGCTGCGCGCCGCCGGCCGCCAGGCCGTGGGCATGAAGCCCGTGGCCAGCGGCAGCGAATGGCGCGGCGACCACTGGCACAACGACGACGTCGCGCAGCTGCGCGCGGCCAGCGCCGTGGACGTGCCGCAGGCGCTGACCTGCCCGTTCCTGCTGCGCACGCCGGCCTCGCCGCACCTGGCCGCCGCCGCCGAAGGCGCGCGCATCACGCGCGAGCCGATCCGCGCCGCCTTCGCCGCCCTGCAGGCGCGCGCCGATGCGGTGGTGGTCGAAGGCGTGGGTGGCTTCCGCGTGCCGCTCGACGGCGCGCCGGCCGCGGATGGCGGCTGGGACACGGCCGACCTCGCCGTGATGCTCGGCCTGCCGGTGGTGCTGGTGGCGGGCATCCGCCTGGGCGGCATCAACCACGCGCTGCTGACCGCCGAGGCGGTGCGCGCGCGCGGCCTGCGCCTGGCCGGCTGGATCGCCAACCGCATCGACCCGGACATGGACCTCGCCGACGAAAACATCGACACGCTGCGCCGCACGCTGGACGCGCCCCTGCTCGGCACGCTGCCGTGGCAGGTGCCGCCGGCCGAAGCCGCCGGCCGGCTGGCGCTCGCGCCGCTGCTCGGCTGAGCGCGGCGC
>NZ_AQPL01000546.1:0-1235 GCF_000395345.1 Cupriavidus sp. WS
CGGCCGGCTGGCGCTCGCGCCGCTGCTCGGCTGAGCGCGGCGCGCGGAACCTATCCCCCAAGACAAGACAGAACACGGAAACGACCATGACCAATAACACCCTCGCCGGCGACGCCGTCGCCACCATCTCCGCCGACAGCCTGCGCCAGACCGCCCGCCGCTTCGCCGAACCCGCGCCCGCCAAGCCCGGCGACTGGTCCGTGGCCGACGTCGCCGCGCTCTACGCGCTGCCGTTCAACGACCTGCTGTTCCGCGCCCAGCAGGTGCACCGCGAGAATTTCGACCCCAACGCCGTGCAGCTCTCCACGCTGCTGTCGATCAAGACCGGCGGCTGCGAAGAGGATTGCGGCTACTGCCCGCAGAGCGCGCACCACGACGCCGGCGTCAAGGCCGAGAAGCTGATGGCGCTGGACGAAGTGCTCGAAGCCGCGCGCGCCGCCAAGGCCAGCGGCGCCGGCCGCTTCTGCATGGGCGCGGCCTGGCGCAGCCCCAAGGAGCGCCACCTCGAGCCGGTCATCGAGATGGTCAAGGAAGTCAAGGCGATGGGCCTGGAGACCTGCGTCACGCTCGGCATGCTCGAAGCCGAGCAGGCGCGCCGCCTGAAGGAAGCGGGCCTGGACTACTACAACCACAACCTCGACACCTCGCCCGAGTTCTACGGCGAGATCATCACCACCCGCACCTACCAGGACCGCCTCGACACCATCGGCCACGTGCGCGACGCCGGCATCCACGTCTGCTGCGGCGGCATCGTCGGCATGGGCGAATCGCGCGACGCGCGCGCCGGGCTGATCGCCCAGCTCGCCAACATGGACCCGTATCCCGAGTCGGTGCCCATCAACAACCTGGTGGCCGTGGAAGGCACGCCGCTGGCCCACGCCGAGCCGATCGACCCGTTCGAGTTCGTGCGCACCATCGCGGTGGCGCGCATCACCATGCCGCGGGCGATGGTGCGGCTGTCGGCCGGGCGCGAGGCGATGGACGATGCGTTGCAGGCGCTGTGTTTCATGGCGGGGGCCAATTCCATTTTTTATGGGGATCGGCTGTTGACGACGGCCAATCCGCAGGCGGATCGGGATCGGGCTTTGCTGGGGAGGTTGGATATTCGGACTGAGGGGTATGGTGGGTAGGGGGATTTTTTTGTTCGGGGTGGTGGGGGGGATTGGCTGACTTCGAAGTTGGCTTTGGCTTCAATGGTTTGACGTCGGTGGCTGAACGTCAAAGTCAACTGCTGA
>NZ_AQPL01000547.1:0-12151 GCF_000395345.1 Cupriavidus sp. WS
AAGGGTATGCGCGGGCGACTGTAGCAGCGGGCTCCCGCCCTGCTCAATACCCCTTCGGAGCTATCAAGTTCCGCGATGTCCGGTCCGGGCACGCGCTATGTGGTGAATGTGCGGTGAATATGCGGTAAAGCGCCACGCCCGCCGGCATCGTCCATGCCCATCCGCGATCGATGGCCGGCGAAGCCGCGGCCTTTTGACCCAGGCCAAGCCGCTCGATTGCATTTCAGGCGGAAAGCAGTATTCTTGCGATTGCCATTCACCTGAAAAGCGCCTTTTGCATTCCTCGGCCCGCCGGCATCCACTCTTCGCCGGCTTCCTGCTCGTCGTCTTCCTGACAGTCCAACTGGCGGCGGCGGCTTACGCCTGTGCCGGCAGCCGCTATCAGGTGACGGACGACGGCAACGCCGAGGCGGCCCTGACGGAATCCTGCGCCGAGATGGCCGGGATGGACCAGATGGCCCGGATGTCCGCCAGCGCGGACGGCGAGCAGGCAGGCGATCAGAGCGCGCTCTGTCTGGCGCACTGCCAGGCCGATTCCAAATCCGCCGACCACGTGTCGCCCCAGCTTCCGGTCTTCCTGCCGGTTCTGCTCAACGTCATCGTGCCGACACCCGTGATGGTGGCGGACTCCCGCGTCGTGCTTCATGCCGACGCGGCGGCGCGCGCCCCGCCGCCCGCGCTCAACATTCTCCACTGCCGCTCTCAGACCTAGCCTCCTGAACGACGCCGATTCGTTGCTATCCCCTTTGCAGGGGTAGCTGTCGTCGCTTCCGGAGGCTATATGCTTTTTCCTCGTCGTCAGACGCTGGCGCTGCTCTGCGCGTCCGCGTTCATGGCGGTGTCGCATGCCGCGGCTCCGCAATCCCCTCCCCCGCTGTCCCTGGCGGAAGCCGTCGCGCTCGCCACCGCGCGCGCCGGCGATGCCGAATCCTCGCGCGGCGCCGTCGAGGCGGCCATTCAGATGGCGGTCGCCGCCGGCCAGTTGCCCGACCCGGTGCTCAAGCTCGGGCTCGACAACGTTCCCGTCAGCGGCCCCGACAAGTTCTCGCTGAGCCGGGACTTCATGACCCAGCGGTCCATCGGCGTGGCGCAGGAATTCACGCGCGCGGACAAGCGCCGCGCCAGGGCCGCGCGCTTCGAGGCGGAGGCGTCCTCCGCCGAGGCGCAGCGCGCGGTCAGCCTCGCCAACGTGCAGCGCAATGCGGTGTCCGCGTGGCTGGACCGCTGGTACGCCGAGCAGACCGGCGTGCTGCTCGGCCATCACGGCCATCCGCTCGGACTGGCGCGCGAGGCCGCCGCCGCGGCCTATCGCAGCGGACGCGGCACGCGCGCGGACGTGCTGACGGCGGAGCTGGAGATCCAGAAACTGCAGGACCGGCTGGACGAAAACCAGGCTGCCGTGGCCACCAGCACGCAGGCCCTGGAGCGCTGGATCGGGCCGCAGGCCAGCCGGCCGCTCGCCGGGCGGCCGCGCCTGGACGTGCCGCAGCCGGCGCGGCAGTTCGCGCAAGGCGAGTTCGACGCCGTGCCGGAGGTGGAGGCCGCCCGGCGCGACATTGCCCTGGCGGAGACCGAGATCCGGACCGCCACGCAAGCCAGCAAGCCCGACATCACCGTCGAGCTGACCTACAGCCAGCGCGGCTCCGCTTTTTCCAACATGGCCTCGCTCAACGTCAGCTTCCCGATGCCGTGGGACCAGGGCAACCGCCAGGACCGCGAAATCGCCGCCCGGCTGGCGCAGGCGACGGACGCGCGCGCCAGGTCGGAAGTCGTCCGGCGCAATCTCCAGGCGCTGGTCGGCGCCAGGCTCGCCGAGTTGCAGCGCAATCTCGGCCGGCTCGAGCGCTACGACGAGAGCCTGCTGCCGCTGGCGCAAGCCCAGGCGGACGCGGCCCTGACCGCCTACCGGGCCGGCACCGGAACGCTGCTGGCGGTGGCCGAGGCGAACCACCGCGCCATCGACGCGACGCTGGAGCGGCTGGCGCTCGAAGCCAGGACGGCGAAGCTGTGGGCCGACCTGGCCTTCCTCGTTCCCCTGCCCACCGCGCAAACCGAACCCGCCACGAAGGACGTCAAATGAACAGCAAGCGTATTGCAGCAGCGGCCTGCCTGGTTCTCGCCGGCACCGCGGTCTATGGCGCCTATCGCTTCGGCGTCACGCGGGGCGCGCAACTGGCGCAGGCGTCCGCCCCGGCCGGCGCGGCGGGCGGCACCGCCCCGAAGACCGGCAAGCAGGTCCTGTACTGGCACGATCCGATGGTGCCGGGCCAGCGTTTCGACAAGCCGGGCAAGTCGCCCTTCATGGACATGCCGCTGGTCCCCGTCTACGCCGACGGAAATGGCGGCGGTGACGGCGGCGGTGATGGCGGCGTGACGGTGGATGGCCGGGTCGCCCAGAACCTGGGCATCCGCACGGCCGAGGTCAGGGCCGGCCGCCTGGGCGCGGTGCTCGAGGCGCCCGGCAACATCGCCGTCGACGAGCGCAGCATCCAGGTGGTCCAGGCGCGCACGGCCGCCTTTGTCCAGCATGTCGCGGTGCGCGCGGCATTCGATCCCGTCCGGCGGGGCCAGGCGCTGGTCACGCTGTACTCGCCGGACTGGGTGGCCGCCCAGGAAGAGTTTCTCGCGGTGTCCCGCGCGGCGGCGGCCGGCCAGCCCGACCTGCGCGGCGCGGCCAGGGCGCGCATGCGCCAGGCCGGCATGACGGCGGGCCAGATCGCCGCCGTCGAAGCGTCCGGCAAGGTCCAGCCCGACCTCGGCATCGCCAGTCCGGTCGATGGCCTCGTGACCGAGGTCGCCGTCCGCGACGGCATGACCGTCGCGCCCGGCATGACGCTGTTCCGCCTGGCCGACCTTGGCCAGGTCTGGGTGCTCGCCGAGGTGCCGGAAGCGCAAGCGCGCAGCATTGCCGCGGGGCAGGCCGTCCAGGTGCATGCCGCCGGGGAGGCCGGACCGCTCGCCGGCAAGGTCGATGCCATGCTGCCCGACGTCGATCAGGCAACAAGGACCATCAAGGTCCGCATCATCCTGCCCAACAAGGGCCGGCGCCTGCTGCCGGGCATGTTCGCGAGCGTCCGCTTCGACGGCGGCCAGGACCAGGACGCGCTGCTGATCCCCGCCGAATCCGTCATCCGCACCGGCCAGCGCGCCATCGTCATGGTGGATGCCGGCAGCGGCGGTTTCGTGGCTGCCGACATCAGGACCGGACGCGAGTCCGCGGGCATGGTGGAGGTGCTGGACGGTCTCAAAGCCGGCCAGAAAATCGTCACGTCCGGGCAGTTCCTCATCGATTCGGAGGCCAGCCTGCGCGGCACCACCGGGCGCATGAACGCGGCCCCGGCCCCGGACGCTGCCGCGCCAGCCGCGCCAGCCGCGCCGGCGGCCGAGCACGAGGGAGCGGGACGCATCGAGGCCGTGAACGGCGGCGACAGCCTGACCATCTCGCACGGCGCCATTCCATCGGCGCAGTGGGGCGCCATGACGATGGATTTTGCCGCGCCGCCCGCCGGCCTGCCCAAGGGGCTCAAGCCGGGCGATCGCGTGCGCTTCCGCTTCCACCTGAACGACGACGGCGAGGCGGTCCTGTCGTCGGTCGAGCCGGCCGCCGCCGCGCGGGGAGCCAGGCCATGATCGCCCGCCTCATCCTGGCATCCATCCGCAACCGCTTCCTGGTCCTGCTGGCGACGGCCATGCTGAGCGCATGGGGGCTGTGGGCGGTGCGCAGCACGCCGCTCGACGCCTTGCCGGACCTGTCGGACGTGCAGGTCATCATCCGCACGCCGTTTCCCGGCCAGGCGCCGCAGATCGTGGAGAACCAGGTCACCTACGCGCTGACCACCACCATGCTGTCGGTACCGGGCGCCAAGACCGTGCGCGGCTACTCGTTCTTCGGCGACTCCTTCGTCTACGTGCTGTTCGAGGACGGCACCGACCTGTACTGGGCGCGGTCCCGCGTGCTGGAATACCTGAACCAGGTGCAGGCGCGCCTGCCGGCCGCGGCCAGGCCGGCGCTGGGCCCGGACGCCACCGGCGTCGGCTGGATCTACGAGTACGCGCTGGTGGACAAGACCGGCCGGCACGACCTGGGCCAGCTGCGCGCGCTGCAGGACTGGTTCCTGCGCTTCGAGCTGAAATCGCTGCCGAATGTCGCCGAGGTCGCCTCCCTCGGCGGGATGGTCAGGCAGTTCCAGGTCGTGCCGATGCCGGACCGCCTGCGCGCCTACAACCTGCCGCTGTCCAGGGTGCTGGCGGCGCTCAAGGGCGCCAACCAGGAGAGCGGGGGCTCGGTGCTGGAACTGGGCGAGGCGGAATACATGGTGCGGGCCACCGGCTACCTGAAGACGCTCGACGATTTCCGGCAGATACCGCTTGCGACGAGCGCCGCCGGCATCCCGGTGCGGCTGGGAGACGTCGCCACCGTCCAGCTCGGCCCCGAGATGCGGCGCGGCATCGCCGAGCTGGACGGCCAGGGCGAGGTGGCCGGCGGCGTGATCGTGATGCGCTCGGGCAAGAACGCGCTGGAAACCATCGAGGCGGTAAAGGCGAAGCTCGCCACGCTGCAAAAGAGCCTGCCGGCGGGCGTCGAGATCGTGCCCACCTACGACCGCTCGGCCCTCATCAACCGCGCGGTGGAGAACCTGACGCACAAGCTGATCGAGGAGTTCATCGTCGTCGCCATCGTCTGCCTGGCCTTCCTGTTCCACCTGCGCTCCGCGCTGGTGGCCATCGTATCGCTGCCGCTGGGCGTGCTGGCCGCATTCCTGGTGATGCGCTACCAGGGGGTCAACGCCAACATCATGTCCCTGGGCGGCATCGCCATCGCGGTGGGCGCCATGATCGATGCCGCCGTCGTCATGATCGAGAACGCGCACAAGCATCTGGAGCACTGGCACGCGACGCATCCCGGGGGCAGCCTGGCCGGGCAGGAACGCTGGAACGTGATCGGCGAGTCGGCCGCCGAGGTGGGGCCGGCACTGTTCTTCTCGCTGCTCATCATCACGCTGTCGTTCATTCCGGTCTTCACGCTGGAGGCGCAGGAGGGCCGGCTGTTCTCGCCGCTGGCCTTCACCAAGACCTACGCAATGGCCGCGGCGGCGGGGCTGTCCGTGACGCTGGTGCCGGTCCTGATGGGCTACCTGATCCGCGGCAGGATTCCGTCGGAACAGGCCAACCCGCTGAGCCGGTGGCTGATCCGCGCGTACCGGCCCGTGCTGGCGAGGGTGCTGGCCCGTCCCTGGACCACCGTGGCGATCGCGGCGCTGCTGCTGGCCGCCAGCGCCTGGCCGGTCATGCGCATCGGCGGCGAATTCATGCCGCCGCTCGACGAAGGCGACCTGCTGTACATGCCCTCGGCCCTGCCCGGGCTGTCCGCCGGCAAGGCGGCGCAGCTGCTGCAACAGACCGACCGGCTCATCAAGACCGTGCCGGAAGTGGCCACCGTGTTCGGCAAGGCCGGGCGCGCCGATACGGCGACCGACCCGGCGCCGATCGAGATGTTCGAGACCACCATCCGGTTCCGGCCCCGCGACCAGTGGCGCCCCGGCATGACCATCGACAAGATCGTGGAGGAACTCGACCGCATCGTCAAAGTGCCGGGCCTGTCCAACATCTGGGTGCCGCCGATCCGCAACCGGATCGACATGCTCGCCACGGGCATCAAGAGTCCGGTCGGCATCAAGGTGGCGGGCACCGACCTGAAGGAAATCGACCGGCTCGCCTCGCGGATCGAAGCGGCCGTCAAGACGGTGCCGGGCGTCACCTCCGCGCTGGCCGAACGGCTCGCCGGCGGCCGCTACGTCGACGTGGATATCGACCGCATGGCCGCCGCGCGCTACGGGCTCAACATCGAGGATGTGCAGAGCATCGTGTCATCGGGGGTCGGCGGCGACAACGTGGGCGAAGTGGTCGACGGGCTGGCGCGCTTTCCCATCAGCGTGCGCTACCCGCGGGACTACCGCGACTCGGTGGAACAGTTGCGCGGCCTGCCCATCGTCACCGACCGGGGCCAGCAGATCACGCTGTCCGACGTGGCGCGCATCCAGGTCGTGCAGGGGCCGCCCATGCTGCGCAGCGAGAATGCCCGCCTGTCCGGCTGGGTGTACGTGGACATCCGCGGGCGCGACCTGCGCTCGGCCGTGCGCGACATGCAGGCGGCGGTGGCCAAGGCGGTGCCGATGCCGGCGGGCTATTCCGTCAGCTGGTCGGGACAGTTCGAGTACCTGGAGCGCGCCACCGCGAAGCTGAAGGTGGTGGTGCCCTTCACGCTGCTCATCATCTTCGTGCTGCTCTACCTGGTGTTCGGCCGGCTGGACGAGGCCCTGCTCATCATGGGCACGCTGCCGCTGGCGCTCATCGGCGGCTTCTGGCTGCTCTACCTGCTGGGCTACAACCTGTCGGTGGCCGGGGTCGTCGGCTTCATCGCGCTGGCCGGCGTCGCGGCCGAGTTCGGCGTCATCATGCTGCTCTACCTGAAGCAGGCCTGGGCCGGGCGCATGGACCAGGGCGAGGCAAGCCTGCCCGCGCTGCTCGATGCCATCCAGGAAGGCGCCGTGCTGCGGGTCCGCCCCAAGGCGATGACCGTCGCGGTCATCCTCGCCGGCCTGATTCCGATCATGTGGTCGCACGGCACCGGATCGGAAGTCATGCAGCGCATCGCCGCGCCGATGGTCGGCGGCATGGTCACCGCCCCGCTGCTCTCCCTGTTCGTCGTGCCGGCCTTGTACCTGCTGATCCGCAGGCGCCAGGCAGCGGCTGCGCCCACATCGTCCGTATCGTCCCTATCGTCCGTATCGTCCGCGCCACGCCCCACCCACCCTTCACCTCAAGAGGAAACGTCATGAAGCACGTCAGGATTGTCCCGCTCGTTGCGCTCGTTGTTGCGCTCGCCACCGCGCCCGCCGCGTTCGCCGCGGCATCGATGGATGGCATGGCCATGAAGCCATCTTCCCCTTCTTCCCCCGCCGCGGCGGCTGCCGGGCCGCGGCAGGCGCCGCGCCCGGTGGCGGCGGAAATCAGGAAGATCGATCTGCAGTCAGGCAAGGTCACGCTCAAGCACGGCCCCATCGAGAACCTCGGCATGCCCGCCATGACGATGGCATTCCCGGCCAGGGACCGCGCCGCGCTGAAAGACTTCAAGGAGGGCGATGCGGTCGCGGTCGTCTTCGACAAGGTCGACGGCAGGCCGACCGTCGTGGACATGCAGCGGAAGTAGGCGCGCCGGATCGCATGCCGCCCGGGGCGGCATGCGTATGCCGGCGAAAGTGACGCTGCTCATCATCGCGCCGGCAGCGGCCCCGGCTAGGCAGGGGACGTCTTCTTCTGCGCGGACTTCGCGCGGGCGGGACCGCACCCCGCGGCCGTGAACCCGCAATCCTCCGGATGCCCCTCGCAGCAGTGCTCGACCAGGAAGCCGATCAGCTCGTTCATCTGGTCGAATTGCGCGCGGTAGATGACGAACCGGCCGTCCTGGGTGCTCTTGATCAGTCCGGCATGGACCAGTTCCTTCAGGTGGAAGGACAACGTCGCCGGCGGCACGCCCAGTTCCTGGCCGATCCGGCCGGCATTGACGCCGTCGTGGCCGGCCTGCACGAGCAGGCGGAAGATCTTGAGGCGGGAATCCTGGGCCAGCGCGGCCAGCGCGGCTACGGCGGTTTCTATCTTCATCATTCCTGGAACCGTGGAGGCTTTGGATACAAGGAGGTACCGGTCGCATCATACCGATAAGCGCATTTCGCGCCCGTCCCGTGCCTTGCCGCACATCTTCGCGATGTCCGTTGCTAAATTTCCATGTTTCGAATATATTCGAAACATGGAATCGACTCATGCCCTCGAAGCGCTTGGCGCGCTCGCCCACGCAATCCGCCTGTCCGTGTTCCGCCTGCTGGTCCAGGCGGGGCACGAAGGGCTCGCGGCGGGCCGCATTGCCGAACTGATGGAGATACCCGCCTCCTCGCTGTCCTTTCATCTCAAGGAACTGCACCGGGCAGGCCTCCTGTCCAGCCGACAGGACGGACGCTCCATCATCTACATGGCTCGCTTCGAGACCATGAACGCCTTGCTTGGCTACCTCACGGAAAACTGCTGCGGCGGCAATCCGTGCTCCCCCCTGTCCAACTGTGCCGTTGCCCCGGAGTTGCAATCATGAAGCGCTTTCACGTCCACGTCAGCGTGGCAGACCTGCCCGCCAGCATCCGCTACTACTCGGCGCTGTTCGCGGCGGAACCCAGCGTGGTGAAGAACGACTACGCGAAATGGATGCTCGAGGACCCGCGCGTGAACTTCGCGATCTCGGCGCGGGGCGCCAAGGCCGGGCTGGACCATCTCGGCTTCCAGACCGACGACGCGGGCGAACTGGCGGCACTGAAGAAGCAGGCCGAGGCCGCCGACATGGCGCTGCTCGACGAAGGCGAGACCACCTGCTGCTACGCGCGCAGCGAGAAGTACTGGGTCACGGACCCGCAAGGCATCGCCTGGGAGCATTTCCACACGCTCGGCGACGTGCCGGTCTACGGCGAGTCCCGCCCGAAGGAACAGGGCCAGGAACAGGGCCGGGAAAATTCGTCGTGCTGCGCGCCGCGCGCGCCCGGAGGCAAGCCTGTCGGCATTGCCGTCGCCGCCGGCAATCGGTCCTGCTGCTAGGGGCCCGCCATCAACGATGCGGCCATCGCGCTCGAGCGCCGCATCGAACTGTTCCTGTCCCCTCCGATTCCGCAGCTCGCTGCCGGTGCGCCGCGGAAGGCCGCACGCGACATCGGCAAAAGCTGACCGCCGCCGGCCGCACCGCGCTCACTCTCGCCCCTGCCATGACCACAAACGTCCTGATTCTCTGTACCCACAATTCCGCCCGCAGCGTTCTGAGCGAAGGCATGCTCAATCACCTGGCAAGGCAGTTCGGCCGGGACGTGCATGCCTACAGCGCCGGCAGCTCGCCCAGCGGCCGCATCAACCCGTTCGCGATCGAGGTGCTGCGCAATGCCGGCGTCGACACGGGCAACTTCCGCAGCAAGAACTGGGACGAGTTCGTCGCGGCAGACGCGCCCCGGATGCGCATCGTCATCACGGTCTGCGACAGCGCGGCCGAGGAGGCGTGCCCGTACTGGCCGGGCAGCCCGGTCAAGGTGCACTGGGGCCACCCCGATCCGTCGAACACCGAAGGCGGAGACGACAAGAAGCGGCTCGCCTTCGAGCTGACCCGGCAGGCCATCGCCTACCGGATGCTGCAGTTGCTGCTGCTGCCGATCGACGAGATGAGCGATGCCGAACTGCAGGAGACCCTGCAGCGTCTCGCGGGGAGCTGAACCATGAGCAGTCCGCACGTCGCCGCCACCGGGCCGGTTTCGGCCAAACCGGCCATCGGCTTCTTCGAGCGCTACCTGACCGTCTGGGTTGCGCTTTGCATCGTCGTCGGCATCGCGCTGGGGCAGGCCCTGCCGGAGGTCTTCCATGCCATCGGGCGCATGGAGTACGCCCAGGTCAACCTTCCCGTGGGATTCCTGATCTGGGTCATGATCGTTCCCATGCTGCTGAAGATCGATTTCGGCGCGCTCGGCCAGGTCAGGTCGCACTGGCGGGGCATCGGCGTGACCTTGTTCATCAACTGGGCGGTCAAGCCGTTCTCGATGGCGCTGCTGGGCTGGATCTTCGTCCGCCACCTGTTTGCGCCGCTGCTTGCGGCCGACCAGCTCGACAGCTACGTGGCCGGCCTCATTCTGCTGGCGGCCGCACCTTGCACGGCGATGGTCTTCGTCTGGAGCCAGTTGTGCAAGGGCGACCCCTATTTCACGCTGTCGCAGGTGGCGCTGAACGATGCCATCATGGTCGTCGCGTTCGCCCCGGTGGTCGCGCTGCTGCTCGGCCTGTCGTCAATCACGGTGCCGTGGGACACGCTGCTGACCTCGGTCGGGCTGTACATCGTCGTGCCGGTCGTCATCTCGCAACTGCTGCGCAAGCTGCTGCTGGCCCGCGGCGCGGCGCATTTCCAGCGGGTCGCGCAGCGCCTGGGCCCCTGCTCCATTGCCGCGCTGCTGCTGACGCTGGTGCTGCTGTTCGCGTTCCAGGGCCGGGCAATCATCGAGCAGCCGCTCGTGATCGCGCTGCTGGCGGTACCCATCCTCATCCAGGTCTTCTTCAACTCGGGGCTGGCCTACCTGCTGAACCGCAGGCTCGGCGTCGCGCATTGCGTGGCGGGCCCGTCCAGCCTGATCGGCGCGAGCAACTTCTTCGAACTCGCCGTGGCCACCGCGATCAGCCTCTTCGGCTTCCAGTCGGGCGCCGCGCTGGCGACCGTGGTCGGCGTGCTGATCGAGGTGCCCGTGATGCTGCTCGTCGTCGGCATCGTCAACCGCTCGCAGGCATGGTACGAGGCCCGGGCCAACTGAGAGAACATCATGTCCGTCACGGTCTGCCGAAGCGGCGCCGGCACTCGCCGCGGCGGCCATGCGCCATGAGCAGGACGCCCGCGTCGGCGACACCGACCGCGGCGAGGTCGAATCATCATCCAAGGAACGGTATGGCCAGGGAGCCGGGTGGCGGCATGATCGCCAGGCTGGGAATTGCACAGACGCTGGCGTGGGGGTCGACGTACTATCTGCCGGCCATGCTCGCCACGCCGATGGCGCACGATCTCGGCGTGTCGACGCCGACGATCTTCGCCGCGTTCAGCGCGGCGCTCATTGTCTCGGCGCTGCTCGGGCCGTCCGCCGGCAGGATGATCGACCGCGCGGGCGGGCGGCCGGTGCTGGCGGCCACCAGCATCGTGTTCGCCATCGGGCTGGCCGGACTGGGCCTCACCCACGGGGCAACCGGGCTGTTCGCGGCGTGGCTGGTGCTCGGCATCGGCATGGGCGCCGGCCTGTACGAGGCGGCATTCGCCACGCTGGTCGCCGTCTACGGCAATCGCTCGCGCAATGCCATCACCGGCGTGACGCTGATCGCCGGGTTCGCCAGCACGGTCGGCTGGCCGCTGTCGACGTTCATGGAATCGCACATCGGCTGGCGCGGCGCCTGCTTCGCCTGGGCGGCCCTTCACCTGACGCTGGGGCTGGCCCTGAACCTGAGCCTGCCGCGCGGCATGGCCGCCGGCGCCGCCGCGGCGCCGGGCAATGCCGGCGCCAGCGCCCCCCCGGCGCCCCGCGAGACGCCCGCGCAGCGGCTGGCCTCCATGTCGCTGGCCTTCGTGTTCGCCGCGACGTGGTTCACCAGCACGGCGATGGCGGCCCACCTGCCGCGCGTGCTGCAGGCCGGCGGCGCGACGCTGGCCACCGCCGTCATGGTCGGCGCGCTGATCGGCCCGGCGCAGGTGGCGGCGCGGCTGCTGGAGTTCGGCCTGCTGCGCAAGGTCCATCCGCTGCTCTCCGCGCGCATCGCCGCCGCGCTCCACCCCGTCGGCGCGCTCGCGTTCGGCGTGATCGGCGCCCCGGCGGCGGCGCTGTTCGGCGTACTGCATGGCGCGGGCAACGGCATCCTGACAATCGCCAAGGGAACGCTGCCGCTGGTGATCTTCGGCCCCGGCGGGTATGGATACCGGCAAGGCGTCCTGATGGTGCCGGCCCGCGTCGCGCAGGCGCTCGCGCCGTGGCTGTTCGGCATGTGCCTGGATACGTTCGGCGTCAATGCGCTGTGGCTGACGTCGGGCCTCGGCGTCGCGGCGATCGCCATGCTGATGGCCATCCGGCAGGTCGAAGTGCCCACCGCGGACGCGGTGCCGCTATAGTCCGCGCACGCCCGCCGGCATCGTCCAGGCCGGCCGGGATCAGTCGATGGAAAGCCGCTGGACCAGCCAGCCGCGCAGGGCATAGGTGAGGAAGCAGTAGCCGCAGAGGATCGGCACCAGCAGCCCCCAGAACACGCCCGGCGGCGGCACCAGCCCCAGTGACGGCGCCAGCGGCGAATAGGGCAGCCAGACGCCGGCCACGCAGATGGCGAGCGTGGTGGCGATCAGCGCGGGGCTGCCCCGGCTTTGCAGGAAGGGAATCCGCCGCGTGCGGATGACGTGGACGATCAGGGTCTGGGACAGCAGCGACTCGAGGAACCAGCCGGTCTGGAACAGGTTCTGCTGCGCGGGCGTGCTGGCTCCCAGCACCCAGTAGAGCGCGGCGAAGGTGATGTAGTCGAACAGCGAGCTGATCGGGCCGATGCAGAGGATATAGCGGCC
>NZ_AQPL01000548.1:0-6981 GCF_000395345.1 Cupriavidus sp. WS
GTCATACGGCCTTTGGGTTCAAGTACCAAAACCGCCCAAACAAGAACTCAAAAAAACAAAAACTCAAAACTCCCCATGCAACCTGACCCCATAAAACTTGGCCGGTCCCCGATCCCGATTATATCCAGGATTCCGAATATACTGAAAATCCGGACTAATACTCAAATACTTGACCGGCTGAAAACTGTAATACAACTCCATCACCTGTTCCGGCCCATACCGTAGCGCGCCGTCCCCGAGAAACGCCCCGAGGCCGCCGGCCTCCAGATACGCCCGGTGCCGCGGTCCCAGCATGTTGACCGCCACGGCCAGCCCCACCGCGTCGCGCGGGCGGCCCCAGGCGTTGCCGTTGAGCACGCCGCCGGCCGATACCTGGCGGCCGATTTCCGTGAAGGCGTAGGTCTCGGTCTTGTCGTCGGACATATTGGCGCGCGCGAACACGCCCAGCGATTCGTTGATCCGTTGCAGCAGGGTCAGCCCCACGCCGATCTTGGCGTGTTCCTCGCGCACGTTGGCCACGTCCGGCGTGGTGCCGGTGGCGGCGCCGAACTGCAGCGCGTCGCTGAACGCGCCCATGCGCGCCTTGTTGCGGAAGAACAGCAGGCGCGCGGTGCCGGGCTGGCCGGCGATGCTGTAGCGCTTCTCCAGTTCGAGGATGTCGCCGTAGTGCTGGAACATGCGCGTGTCCAGCTCCAGCCCGTTGGATTCGAGCGGCTGCAGGAAGCGGCCGATGCGCGCCGACCACGCGTCGCCGATGTATTCCAGCGCCACGCCCCAGTCGTAGCCGCGCGCGTCGGCCGGGTAGTCGAACGCGCCGTGCGTGAGGAATGACCAGTTCATGAACTGGGTGCGCGGGTCGGAGCCGAATTCGTTCTGGTCGAACACGTCGAGCGCGCCGAAATTGCCGGCGGTCAGCACCACGCGGCGCTTGTCGACGCTGCCGGCGAACTGGTTGAAATCGGCCTCGACGTCCTCGCTGCCGCCGCCCAGGCCCCAGGTCTGGCGCACGAAGGCGCGCGCGCGGTAGAACACCGGGTTGGTGCTCGACACCTTGGCCAGCTCGCCGTTGGGCAGGCCGCCCAGGCCGTGCAGCTCGGAGAACGGCACGCCCTGCGTCACCTCCGGGTTGAAGTGGAATTCGGCGCCGCGCCACAGGCGGATCCCCAGGTCGAGCGTGGTGCTGAACGAATAGCTCTTGGCGCGCTGCGCGGCCAGGCTGTTGTCGCCCGAGTAGGCCGCGCCGAAGGCCGGCTTGCGCTGCCAGATATAGGTGGTCTGGCCGTGGAACGAGAACGGCGCGTCGGCCTCGTTCACCAGGCTGCCCGAGGCCGGCATCGGGTCCGGCGCCGGGCCTGCGTCCTGCGCCCGCGCCACGCCGGCGCAGGCCAGCAGCGACAGGGCGACGGCCGGCAAGCGGCAGGCAACGGACAAGCGGAACCGCGCCGGGGCGGCGGTGAGACGGCGAAGCAGCATGAAAAATCCGGGGAGAAACCTGACCGGCGGGGCGGCCGGCGGCAGCAACGGTGCTGCCTGGCGAATTGGCGGGACGAAGCATAGCCAAGGCTTTATGACATGTCTACCTTGCATTGCTGCATTGCAACATTCCACTTCCCGCGCGGGTGCGCCGCGGTCCCAGGCCATCGTCATTTTTGTAACCGGCCTTGAATTAATTAATCCAACAATTAATATTTCTCTGTTCCCGCACAGCGCTCGCCCCATGCCCACGCCGCCGCCTGCCCGCTCGCCTTCCCCGCCCCGCCGCCCGGGCCGGCCAGCCTCCGGCAAGGCGGCCACGGCCGGCCAGCGCGGGCAGCTGCTCGACGCCGCCACCACCCTGTTCGCGCGGCACGGCGTGGCCGCCACGCCGATCAGGACCATCGCCGCGCATGCCGGCGTCACGCCGGCGCTGGTGCACTACTACTTCCGCGACCGCGACCAGCTGCTCGACGCGGTGGTCGACGAGCGCCTGCAGCCGCTGGTGGAGCAGGTCTTCGCGCCCGCGCTGGCGGACCAGGAAGATCCCACCGCGATGCTGGTCGGCATCGCCACGCGGCTGATCCGCGCCGCCGCCGCCACGCCGTGGTTCCCCGGGCTGTGGATCCGCGAGATTGTCAACGCGGAAGGCCAGCTGCACGAGCGCGTGCTGCAGAAGATCGCGCTGCAGCGCGCCGGCATCGTCACCGCCCACCTGGGCGCCGCGCGCGCGGCCGGCAAGCTCAACCCGGGCGTGGAGCCGGCGCTGCTGATGGTGTCGCTGATCGGCCTGGCGCTGCTGCCGCTGGCCACCACGCATATCTGGCAGCGCCTGCCCGGCGCGCAGGGCATCGACCCCGAGGCGCTGGCGCGCCACGTCGGCGCGCTGCTCGCGCACGGGATGTCGCCGCTGCCTCCCAGCCCCTCCGCCTGAGACCCAGCCATGCGCACGGAGCCTGCCATGCACCGCCACCGCCTTCGCCACCTTCGCCACCTTCTCCGCCTCTCCCGCCGGACCGCCGCCCTGGCGTTGCCGGCCGCGGCCGCCGCGCTGCTCGGCGCGTGCGGCAACGACGCGCCGCCCGCCTGGCAAGGCTACGTGGAGGGTGAGTTCGTCAGCGTGGCCTCGCCGTTCGCCGGGCGGCTCGACCGGCTCGCCGTGCAGCGCGGCCAGCAGGTCGCCGGCGGCGCGCCGCTGTTCGCGCTCGAAGCCGACGACGAAAGCGCCGCGCGGCAGCAGGCCGCCGCGCAGGTGCGCGCGGCCGAGTCGCAGGCGGCCGACCTGCAGACCGGCAAGCGCCCGCCCGAGGTGGACGCCACCCGCGCGCAGCTCGCGCAGGCGCAGGCCGGCGCGCTGCGCAGCGCGGCGCAATACCGGCGCGACCAGGCGCAGTTCGCCATCGGCGGCGTGTCCCAGGCGCAGCTCGAGGAAAGCCGCGCCACGGCCGCCGCCGACGCCGCCCGCGTGCGCGAACTGCAGCGCGACGTGGAAGTGGCGCGCCTGCCCGGGCGCAGCGCCCAGCGCGCCGCGCAGGAGGCCCAGGTGGCCGCGGCGCGCGCCGCGCTGGCGCAGGCCGAGTGGAAGCTCTCGCGCAAGACCGTGAGCGCGACCCAGGCCGGCCTGGTCTACGACACGCCGTTCCGCCGCGGCGACTGGGTGCCGGCCGGCAGCCCGGTGGTCAGGCTGCTGCCGCCGGGCAACGTCAAGGTGCGCTTCTACGTGCCGGAAACCGTGGTCGGCGCGTTCAGGACCGGCGAGCCGGTGCGCGTGCGCTGCGACGGCTGCGCCGCGCCGGTCGACGCCACCGTCAGCTACATCTCCAGCCAGGCCGAGTTCACGCCGCCGGTGATCTACAGCAACGAGACGCGCGCCAAGCTGGTGTTCCTGGTGGAAGCGCGCCCGGCCGCGGCCGACGCGCCGAAGCTGCACCCGGGCCAGCCGGTCGAGGTGGCGCGGCCATGAGCGCATCCGCCATGCCTGCGGCAGCGCCCGGTCCGCGCGGCGACGGCCACGCCGGATGGGTCATCGACGTGCGCGACCTCACCAAGCGCTACGGCGACAAGGTGGTGGTCGACAAGCTCGCCATGCAGGTCGGGCGCGGCGAGATCTTCGGCTTCCTCGGCCCCAACGGCAGCGGCAAGACCACCTCGATCCGCATGATGTGCGGCCTGCTCACGCCCGACGGCGGCAGCGGCACCTGCCTGGGCTACGACATCCTGCGCGAGAGCGCGCAGATCAAGCGCCGCGTGGGTTACATGACGCAGAAGTTTTCCTACTGGGACGATCTCTCCATCCGCGAGAACCTCGATTTCGTCGCGCGCGTGTACGGCATGCCGAAGCGGCGCGAGGCCGTGGACCGCGCGCTCGAGGAACTCGGCCTGGCCAGCCGCGCGCAGCAGCTGGCCGGCTCGCTCTCGGGCGGCTGGAAGCAGCGCCTGGCGCTGGCCGCCTGCCTGCTGCACGAGCCGCAGCTGCTGCTGCTCGACGAGCCCACCGCCGGCGTGGACCCGAAGGCGCGGCGCGATTTCTGGGCGCAGTTGCATCAGCTCGCCGCGCGCGGCATCTCGGTGCTGGTCAGCACGCACTACATGGACGAGGCCGAGCGCTGCCACAAGCTCGCCTACATCGCCTACGGCAAGCTGCTGGCGCAGGGCACCGCGGGCGAGGTGGTGGCCAGCCAGAAGCTGGTCACGTGGAGCGTGCTGGGCGAGCAGCTTTCCGCGCTGTCCGACCAATTGCGCGGCGCGCCCGGGGTCGAGCAGACCGTGGTGTTCGGCAGCGCGCTGCACGTCACCGGGCACGACGAAGCCGCGCTCGAAGCCACGCTGCGCCGCGTGGCCGGCGCGCGGCACCGGCTGGAGCGGATCGACACCAGCCTCGAAGACGTCTTCATCCACATGATGAGCCGCGCCGACGACAACATGCGCGCCGGCAAGGAGGCCGGGCGATGAGCGGCAACGGCAATGGCGGGCGCTTCGCGTTCTCGCCGCAGCGCTGGTGGAGCATCGTCATCAAGGAGTTCCTGCAGCTGCGCCGCGACCGCATCACCTTCGGCATGATCGTGGGCCTGCCGATCATCCAGCTGATGCTGTTCGGCTTCGCCATCAACACCGACCCGCGCCAGCTGCCCACCGCGGTGATCGCGGCGGACCACAGCGAATTCACGCGCTCGTTCGTGGCCGGCATGCAGGCTTCCACGTATTTCCGCGTGACCCGCACCCTGCCCGACGAAGCGGCCGGGCGCGCCGCGCTGCGCCGCGGCGACGTGCAGTTCGTGCTCACCATCCCGCCCGACTTCACCGCGCGGCTGCTGCGCGGCGAGCGCCCGGCGCTGCTGGTCGAGGCCGACGCCACCGACCCGTCCGCCACCGGCCAGGCCATCGCCGCGCTGCCGCAGCTGGCCTACTCGGTGGCCGACAAGGACCTGCGGGGCGCGCTCGCGCATCTCGCGGGCGGCAAGGCGCCGTTCGAGGTGCAGGTGCAGCGCCTCTACAACCCGGAGGGCCTCACGCCGTACAACATCATCCCCGGCCTGATGGGCGTGATCCTGACCATGACGATGGTGATGATGACCGGCCTGGCGATGACGCGCGAGCGCGAGCGCGGCACGATGGAGAACCTGCTCGCCACGCCGGTCCGGCCGCTCGAAGTCATCACCGGCAAGATCGTGCCCTACGTGTTCATCGGCCTGATCCAGGCCACCATCATCCTGCTGGCGGCGCGCTGGGTCTTCCACGTGCCGTTCGTCGGCTCGGTGCTGGCGGTCTACCTGGCCGCGCTGCTGTTCATCGCCGCCAACCTGACGGTCGGCATCACGCTGTCGTCGCTGGCGCAGAACCAGCTGCAGGCGGTGCAGCTGACCTTCTTCTATTTCCTGCCGGGCATCCTGCTGTCGGGCTTCATGTTCCCGTTCCAGGGCATGCCGCGCTGGGCGCAGGGCATCGGCAGCGTGCTGCCGCTGACCTACTTCAACCGCATGATCCGCGGCATCCTGCTCAAGGGCAACGGCTGGGCCGAACTGTGGCCCGACGTGTGGCCGCTGCTGCTGTTTACCGCCGTGGTGATGGCCATCGCGGTGCGTTTCTACCGCCGCACACTCGACTAAGGGAGCCGGCCATGCCAGCCTCGCCGCGCGTTCTCGTCTCCATGCTGCCCGCCGCGCTCGCGCTCGCGCTCGGCGGCTGCGCCGTCGGCCCCGATTTCGCGGTGCCGCCCGCGCCCGCCGGCGACACCTACACCGCCGGCGCGCAGCCGCAGCGCACCGGCGCGGCCGACGCGCCGGACGGCCACGCGCAGGCGCTGCTGGCCGGCGCCGACGTGCCGGCGCAATGGTGGACGCTGTTCCAAAGCCCGGCGCTGGACCGCGCCATCCGCGCCGCGCTGGACGCCAGCCCCACGCTGGCGCAGGCGCGCGCGCGGCTGGAACAGGCACGCCAGGACCTCTCCGCCAGCACCGGCGCGCTGCTGGCACCGCGCGTGGACGCCAAGCTCAACACCACGCGCGAGCAGGTCGACCTTGCCTCGGTCGGCATCACCGCGTTTCCCAGCCCGGGCCCGTTCACGCTGTACGGCGCCAGCGTGACGGTCTCCTACACGCTCGACCTGTTCGGCGGCGCGCGGCGCGAGCTCGAAGGCCTGCGCGCGGCGGTGGACTACCAGCGCTTCGAGCTGGAGGCGGCGCGCCTGGCACTGGCCGGCAACGTGGCCACCGCGGCGATCCGCGAGGCCAGCCTGCGCGCGCAGATCGCCGACACCGAGGCCATCGTGCGGGCCCAGCAGCAGCAGCTCGCCATCACGGAGCAGCGCCACCAGGCCGGCGGCGTGGCCGCGCTCGACGTGCGGCGCCAGCGCGGCGAGCTGGCGCAGAGCCAGGCGCTGCTGCCGGGGCTGGTCCAGCAGCTTGCCGCCACGCGCCACCAGCTCGCGGTGTACGCGGGCCAGGAACCGGCAAGCGCCGGCCTGCCCGAATTCCGCCTCGAAGACCTGACGCTGCCCGACACGCTGCCGCTGACCCTGCCGTCCGCGCTGGCGCGGCGCCGGCCCGACATCCGCGCGGCCGAGGCGCTGCTGCACCAGGCCTCGGCCAATATCGGCGTCGCCGCCGCGCAGCGCTATCCGCAGCTCACGCTGAGCGGCAGCGCCGGCACCCAGGCCATGTCCACGCGCAACCTGTTCGACAGCTTCAACGTGTGGTCGCTGGCGGCGGGCATCGTGCAGCCGGTGTTCCGCGGCGGCGAGCTGGTGGCGCGCAAGCGCTCGGCCGAGGCGGCCTACGAGCAATCGCTGGCCGCCTACCGGCAGGCGGTGCTGAGCGGCCTGCGCGAAGTGGCCGACACGCTGCGCGCGCTCGAGGCCGACGCCGACGCGCTGCGCGCGCGCGCCGACAGCGCGCGCGAGGCCGCCGCCACGCTGGCCGTGGTCAGGGAACAGTACCGCCTCGGCGGCGTCAGCCAGCTGGCGGTGCTCGATGCCGAGCGGCAGGACCGGCAGGCGCGGCTGACGCTGGC
>NZ_AQPL01000549.1:0-4621 GCF_000395345.1 Cupriavidus sp. WS
GGCGGCTGACGCTGGCGCAGGCGCGCGCGAGCCGCTTCTCCGACTCGGCCGCGCTGCTGCAGGCGCTGGGCGGCGGCTGGTGGCAGGAGCAGGCCGCCGCCACTGGCAAGGCGTTGGCGTCAGCGCCCCAGGAACGCCCGTAGCCGGCGCGCGCCTTCGTCGAGGCGGGCGGTGTCGCAGGCGTAGCACCAGCGCACGAAGCCTTCGCCTTCGTCGCCGAACGCGCTGCCGGGCGCCAGGCCCAGATGCGCCTCGCGCACCAGCTGCTTGCACAGCGCCAGGCTGTCGCGCGCGCCCTCGAGCCGGAAGAACACGTACATCGCGCCCTCCGGCGCATGCACGTCCACGCCGGGCACTTCGGACAGCGCGCTCACGAGGTGGTCGCGCGCCGCGCGCAGCTTGCCGACCAGCTCGCGCGTGAAGGCCTCGCCCTCGCGCACGGCCACGATGCCCGCCTCCTGCACGAACGACGGCGCGCACGAGGTGTTGTACTCGATCAGCTTGCCGAGATCGCCGGTGAGCGCCGCCGGCAGCACCATCCAGCCCAGCCGCCAGCCCGTCATCAGCCACGCCTTCGAGAACGAGTTCACGCAGATCACGCGCTCGTCGCGGCTGGCGATGTCGAGGAAGGACGGCGCCACGGCGTGCTCGCCGCCGCCGTAGTAGAGCCGCTCGTAGACCTCGTCCGCGATGATCCAGATGCTGTGCCGGCGGCAGTGGTCGAGCACGGCCTGCTGGTCCGCGCGCGGCATCACCCAGCCGGTCGGGTTGTTGGGCGAGTTGATCATCAGCAGGCGCGTGCCGGGCGTGAGCGCGGCCAGCAGCTTGTCCAGGTCGAGCGTCCAGCCGTGCGCGCCGTAGTCGAGCGAGACCGTCTCCACCTCGGCGCCGAGGATCTTGGGGATCTCCACCAGGTTGGGCCACAGCGGCGTGACCGCCACGGCGCGGTCGCCGGGGCCGGCCACCAGCTGCGCGGCCAGCATCAGCGCGTTGACGCCGGCGCTGGTGACGGCCACGTTGTCCGCCGCGGTGGCGCCGTGCAGCGCGCTCACGTAGCCGGCCAGCGCCTCGCGCAGCGGCGCGATGCCGAGGTTGTGCGTGTAGAACGTGGCGCCGCCGGCCAGCGCGCGGCTGGCGGCGTCGCGGATGAAGGCGGGCGTGACCTGGTCGGACTCGCCGAACCAGAACGGCAGCACGTCGGGCAGGCCGATGCCGGCGTTGGCCACCTCGCGGATGCGCGAGGCGCGCAGGTGATGGACGGCGGCGCGGGCGGCGGCCGGGCCGGGCTGGCTGGTGGACATCTGCACTCCTTGGTGTCGGGTGGCCCCGCGCCGGCGGGCGCGCGGCGAGGCGGGGGAAGCGGAGAGAAGCGGCGCATCCGCGCAAGCGTAGCGCAAAGCCGGTGGCCGCGGTATCGGCGCCGGCCCGGGCACGGAGCAATTCCCGCGCCACCTCGCCCGCGCCACCTCGCGCGGCGCCGGGCGCCAGCCCCGGCCCGGCCGCGCGCGGCCGCCGCCTAGGGATTGTCCCGATCCCGGCCGCATTGACTCTCCCGCCTTTATCGCCTACAAATCTGTCCACAACATCAGTTAGTTTTGTAGACAATTCTGTTATCAATAAAAATGCGGGCCGCGCACAGGAACGCGGCCGGCGCCTCGCCACGCACGGCCCGGGCGCGGCCCGTCCAGCGGGACCGCCTTGCCGCCCGGCCGGCATCCGCCACCAGGAGAGATCCACGATGCAAGCGACTGCCACCCCCACCGCGTCGCCCGACGCCGCCCAGGCCGCCGGCCACGCGCACGGCAACGCCCTCGTCAAGCCCGGCTACGACGAGCGCCTGACCAACGAGGACCTCGCCCCGCTGCGCCGGCAGACCTGGGGCACCTACAACATCTTCGCGTTCTGGATGTCCGACGTGCACAGCGTGGGCGGCTACATCACCGCCGGCAGCCTGTTCGCGCTGGGCCTGTCGAGCTGGCAGGTGCTGGTGTCGCTGCTGGTGGGCATCGTGATCGTGCAGTTCTTCTGCAACCTCGTGGCCAGGCCCAGCCAGGCCACCGGCACGCCCTACCCGGTGATCTGCCGCGCCTCGTTCGGCGTGCTCGGCGCCAACATCCCGGCGGTGATCCGCGGGCTGATCGCGGTGGCGTGGTACGGCATCCAGACCTATCTCGCGTCGAGCGCGTTCCTGGTGCTGGCGCTGCATTTCTTCCCGGCGCTGGCGCCGTATGCGGATGCGAAGCTGCACGGCTTCGCCGGACTGTCCGCGCTGGGCTGGTGCGCGTTCATGACGCTGTGGGTGCTGCAGGCGCTGGTGTTCTGGAACGGCATGGAGACCATCCGCAAATTCATCGACTGGGCCGGCCCGGCGGTCTACGTGGTGATGATCGCGCTGGCGATCTGGCTGGTGCAGAAGGCCGGCTGGCAGAACGTCAACTTCACGCTGAGCTTCCTCAAGTACACCGGCTGGGACGCGGTGCCGGTGATGCTCACGGCGATCGCGCTGGTGGTGTCGTACTTCTCCGGCCCGATGCTCAACTTCGGCGACTTCTCGCGCTATGCGAAGGACTTCCGCGCGGTGCGGCGCGGCAACTTCTGGGGCCTGCCGGTCAACTTCCTCGGTTTCTCGCTGCTCACGGTGATCACCACCTCGGCCACGCTGCCGGTGTTCGGCAAGCTCATCACCGACCCGGTGGAGACCGTCAGCCACATCGACAGCACCTTCGCCATGCTGCTGGGCGCGTTCACCTTCATGACCGCCACCATCGGCATCAACATCGTGGCCAACTTCGTCTCGCCGGCGTTCGACTTCTCCAACGTCTCGCCGAAGCACATCAGCTGGCGCACCGGCGGCATGATCGCGGCGGTGGCGTCGATCTTCATCACGCCGTGGAATCTCTACAACAACCCGCAGGTCATCCACTACACGCTGGACATCCTGGGCGCGTTCATCGGCCCGCTGTTCGGCATCCTGATCGCCGACTACTACCTGGTGCGCCGGCAACGCGTGGCGGTGGACGACCTCTACACCATGAGCGCGCAAGGCCGCTACTGGTACCGCAACGGCTACAACCCGGCGGCCGTGCTCACCCTGCTGCCGTCGGCGCTGGTGCCCATCCTGTGCGTGGTGGTGCCGGCGTGGCAGGGGCTGGCGAACTACAGCTGGTTCATCGGCATGGGCATGGCCCTGCTGCTGTACCGCCTGCTGGCGCCGCGCCTGATGGCGGCGCACCTTGCCGACCGCGGCTGAATTCCCCGGACATCTGACCCCGGACACCCGACCCCGAAGACCCGCCATGAAGCTCAAGATCATCAACCCCAACACCACCCAGAGCATGACCGACAAGATCGGGCAGTGCGCCGCCGCCGTGGCCGCGCCCGGCACGCGCATCGCCGCGGTCAGCCCGCGCATGGGGCCGGCCTCGATCGAGAGCCACTACGACGAGGCGCTCTCGGTGCCCGGCATCCTCGACGAGATCCTGGCCGGCGAGCAGGACGGCACCGACGGCTACGTGATCGCCTGCTTCGGCGATCCCGGCCTATACGCGGCGCGCGAGCTCGCGCGCGGCCCGGTGATCGGCGTGGCCGAGGCGGCCATGCACATGGCCAGCATGGTCGGCACCAGCTTCAGCGTGGTGACGACGCTGGCGCGCACCTGCAACATCGCCTGGCACCTGGCCGAGCGCTACGGCATGAAGCGCTTCTGCCGCGCGGTGCACGCCTGCGACCTGCCGGTGCTGGAGCTGGAGCGGCCCGGCTCGGACGCGCGCCGCATCGTCGCCGAGGCCTGCCGCGGCGCGCTCGCGCGCGACGGCAGCGACTGCATCGTGCTCGGCTGCGCCGGCATGGCCGACCTGTGCGAGGAGATCGCCGAGGCCATCGGCGCGCCGGTGATCGACGGCGTGAGCGCGGCGGTGAAGATGGCCGAGGGAATGGTCTCGATCCGGCTCGGCACCAGCAAGCGCGGCGACTGGGCGCGCCCGCTGCCCAAGGCCTACGCCGGCATGCTGGCGCCGTTCGCGCTCAACTGAGCGCGCGGCCTGCCAGCCGACTTGTGTACGATATGCGGGAATTTCGTCGCCAATCTCGGCGGCAAGCCGACCATGCGTACCCAGATGGCAACCAGCAGAAGCAAAGCGAAACCGAAGGACAAGGATAGGGACAGGGACAACGCCGCGGAGGCGACCGAGGCGGCCGAGGCCGGCGAGGGCTCGCCCGCCGAGACGATCTACCTCCACCTGCTCACCGCGATCATGGAGCACCGCCTGCTGGCGGGCACCAAGCTGGTGGAGGAGCGCCTGTGCGAAGTCACCGGCGCGAGCCGCGCGCGCATCCGCCAGGTGTTCGCGCGGCTCGCGCACGAGAAGCTGGTGACGCTGGTGCCCAACCGCGGCGCCTTCATCGCCAGCCCCACGGTGGACGAGGCGCGCCAGGTGTTCCAGGCGCGCCGCGTGGTGGAGCCGGAGCTGGCCGGCGTGCTGGCGCGGCAGGCCACGCCGGCCCGCATCCGCAGCCTGCGCCGCCACGCGCAGGAAGAAGACAGCGCGCGCGGCCGCGGCGACCGCGCCGCCATGATCCGCCTGTCCGGCGAGTTCCACATCCTGCTGGCGGAGATCGCCGG
>NZ_AQPL01000550.1:0-493 GCF_000395345.1 Cupriavidus sp. WS
ATGATCCGCCTGTCCGGCGAGTTCCACATCCTGCTGGCGGAGATCGCCGGCAACGCGATCCTGGAAAAGCTGATCCGCGAGATGGTCTCGCTGACCTGCCTGATCATCACGCTCTACGACCGCCCGGGCGCGCCCGCCTGCCCCGAGCACGAGCACCGCGAGCTGATCGACGCCATCGAGAAGCGCGACGCCGCGCGCGCCGGCGCGCTGATGACCGAGCACCTGGAACACATCGAGGCCTCGCTCGACCTCACCGCGCAGGCCAGCGGCACGCCCGACTTCCACAGCATCTTCGCGCGCGGCTGAGGCGCGGCGGGCGCTAGCGCCCGTCGTCGTCGACGCCGCCCTGCGATACCCAGCCGGGCTTCATGCGCAGGCCGAAGCTGCTCTGCGGCTGCGCCTCGCGCTCCGGGCGCAGCGCGTACTGGTCGCGGTTGCCCGGCGAGAGCGGCGGCGCGGCCGGCCGGAGCGCCGGCGCGGGCGGCGCCTTGCC
>NZ_AQPL01000551.1:0-6377 GCF_000395345.1 Cupriavidus sp. WS
GGCGAAAAACAAGGGGAACCTCACGGTGGCTCCCTTTTTTTCTTTCTCTTTGCCCTCGTCCCATAAAAAAAGCGAAGCGCATGTGCGCTTCGCTTTTTTTGCCTGCCAGGCCGGCGTACCGATTGTCTGCGCCCCTCTCCCGCTTGCGGGGGAGGGGCGCAGACCTCCAGCTATCTGTGGCTGCCTTACTGCGCTGTCACCGCCGGCTTGATGCTGTCGGCTGACGCCACGGGGCCGGCTTCGGCCAGGCCGCCGCCGAGCGAGCGGTACAGGTCGATGGCGTTGTTCAGGCGCAGTTGGCGCGCCTGGATCAGTGCCTGTTCGGCGGTGAACAGCTGGCGTTGCGCGTCGAGCTGGTCGAGCTGGTTGGCCACGCCGCTGCGAAAGCGCACCGTGGACAGTTCGAAGCGTGCCTGCTCGGCATCGCGCACCTGTTCCTGGCCGTGCACCTGTTCTTCGAGCGTGCCGCGCGCCACCAGTGCGTCCGCCACTTCGCTGAAGGCCGTCTGGATGGTCTTCTCGTAGCTGGCGACCTGGATGTTCTTGCGCACGTTGGCCAGGTCCAGGTTGGACAGGTTGCGGCCGTAGTCGAAGATCGGCAGCGTCAGTTGCGGCGCGAACGACCACACGCCGGTGCCGGAATCGAACAGGCTCGAGAAGGTCGGGCTGATCGCGCCGGCGTTGGCGGTGAGCGTGATGCGCGGGAAAAAGGCCGCGCGCGCGGCGCCGATGTTGGCGTTGGCCGACAGCAACTGCTGCTCGGCCTGGCGGATGTCGGGGCGCTGCTCGAGCAGGTCCGACGGCAGCCCGGCCGGAATGTCGCTGATGATGCGCTCGTCCGACAGGCGCATCGCCTCGGGCAGGTCCGCGATGCCGCCGAGCGGCTTGCCCACCAGCACTTCGAGCGCGTTCTGCGCCTGCGCGCGCTGGCGCGCCAGCTGCGCGGCCGAGACGCGCGCCTGCGCCACCAGCGATTCGTTGTCGCGCAGGTCCAGCGCCGAGGTGGCGCCGGCGTCGAAGCGCTGGCGCGCCAGGTCCAGCGTGGACTCGCGCGTGCGCAGCGTGTTCTGCGCCAGCTCGTACTGCTCGGCGAAGGAACGCTCGGACAGGTAGGCCTTGGCCACTTCCGAGACCAGCGAGATCTGCGCCGCGCGGCGCGCCTCCTCGGTGGAGAAGTATTGCGCCAGCGCCGCGTTGGAGAGGCTGCGCACGCGGCCGAACAGGTCGAGCTCGAACGACGTGATGCCGGCGCCGGCCTGGTAGTACTCGGAGATCGAGGTGCCGGCCTGGCTGGAGCCGAACTGCGCGCCCGAGATGCGCTGGCGCGTGTAGCCGCCGGTGGCGTTCACCGTGGGCAGCAGGTCGGCGCGCTGCACCTGGTACTGCGCGCGCGCTTCCTCGATGCGCAGCACGGCGGTGCGCAGGTCGCGGTTGTTCTCGAGCGAGGCCGCGATCAGCGCCTGCAGGCGCGGGTCGCGGAAGAACTCGCGCCAGCCGATGTCGGCCGCGCGGCGGGTCTCGCCGGTCTTCACCTCGGCCGCTGCGTAGCCGTCGGGCGCGGCCGGGTACTGCGTGGCCACCGGCGGCGCGGGGCGCTCGTACGTCGGCGCCAGCGTGCAGCCCGAGAGGACGCCCGCCACCAGCAACAGCGTGGTCAGTGTCTTGGTCATGGTCAGAGTTCCTGTTTGGGTTCGAGCCACTTCTGATCCTGCTTCGGGTCCTGGTCCAGGTCCTGCTCGGGCGCGCGGCCCTTGAAGCGGCTGCGGATCACCACGAAGAACACCGGCACCATGAAGATCGCCAGCACCGTGGCCGTGATCATGCCACCGATCACGCCGGTGCCGATCGCGCGCTGGCCGCCGGAGCCCGCGCCGGTGGCGATCGCCAGCGGCAGCACGCCCAGGATGAAGGCCATCGACGTCATCAGGATCGGGCGGAAGCGCAGGTGCACCGCTTCCAGCGTGGCCTCGATCACGCCGCGGCCCTGCGCCTGCAGGTCCTTGGCGAACTCCACGATCAGGATGGCGTTCTTGGCCGACAGGCCGATGGTGGCGATCAGGCCCACCTTGAAGTACACGTCGTTGGGCATGCCGCGCAGCGTCACGCCGAGCAGCGCGCCGAGCACGCCGAGCGGCACCACCAGCAGCACCGAGACCGGGATCGACCAGCTTTCGTACAGCGCGGCCAGGCACAGGAACACGATGATCAGCGACAGCGTGTACAGCATCGGCTCCTGCGAGCCGGCCAGGCGCTCTTCATAGGACTGGCCGGACCACTCGAAGCCGAGGCCCGGCGGCAGCTTGGCGAAGTTGTCCTCCATGATCTTCATCGCCTCGCCGGTGCTGTGGCCCGGCGCCGCCTGGCCGGCGATCTTCACCGCCGGCAGGCCGTTGTAGCGCTCCAGGCGCGGCGAGCCCATGATCCACTGCGAGGTGGAGAACGAGGCGAACGCGACCATGTCGCCGTTCTTGTTCTTCACGCGCAGCTTGCTCAGGTCGTCGGGCAGCTTGCGGTCGCTGCCCTCGGCCTGCGCGATCACCTTGCGCACGCGGCCTTCGTAGATGAAGTCGTTGACGTAGGACGAGCCGAACGCGATAGCCAGCGTGGCGTTGATGTCCGCCACCGAGACCCCCTGCGCGCGCGCCTTCTCGCGGTCGATGTCGATCTGCAGCTGCGGCGCGTCTTCCTGGCCTTCGGGGCGCACGCCGGCCAGCGCCGGATTCTGCGCGGCCATGCCGAGCATCATGTTGCGCGCTTCCATCAGCTTGGCGTGGCCCTGGCCGGTGCGGTCCTGCAGGCGGAAGTCGAAGCCCGAGGAATTGCCCAGCTCGGAGATCGCCGGCGGGTTGAGCGGGAAGATGATGGCGTCCTTGATGAACGACAGCGTGCCGAACGCGCGGCCCACCAGCGCCTGCGCGGTCTCGTCCGCGCCGGTACGCTCCTTCCAGTCCTTGAGCTTGACGAACGCGATGCCGCCGTTCTGGCCGCGGCCGAAGAACGAGAAGCCCGCCACCGTGATCATCTGGTCCACCACCTTGCTTTCCTTCTGCAGGTAGTAGTCCTCGATCTGCTTGAGCACGCCCAGGGTGCGCTCCTGGGTGGCGCCGTTGGGCAACTGCACCACGGTGATCATGTAGCCCTGGTCTTCGTCGGGCAGGAACGAGGAGGGCAGGCGCATGTACAGCACCACCACGCCGGCCAGGATGACCGCGTAGATGACCAGGTAGCGCCCGGCGCGCCCGAGGATGCGCGCGACCACGCCTTGGTAGCCGGTGGCCGCGCGCGCGAAGCCGCGGTTGAACCAGCCGAAGAAGCCGCGCTTCTCGTGGTGATGGCCGGCTTCCACCGGCTTGAGCAGCGTCGCGCACAGCGCCGGGGTGAGCGTCAGCGCCAGCAGCGCCGAGAACGCCATCGACGAGATCAGCGACAGCGAGAACTGGCGGTAGATGTTGCCCACCGAGCCGGAGAAGAACGCCATCGGGATGAACACCGCGGTCAGCACCAGCGTGATGCCGACGATGGCGCCGGTGATCTGGCCCATCGCCTTGCGCGTGGCCTGGCGCGGCGAGAGGCCTTCCTCGCTCATGATGCGCTCGACGTTCTCCACCACCACGATGGCATCGTCGACCAGGATGCCGATCGCCAGCACCATGCCGAACATGGTCAGCACGTTGATGGAGAAGCCGAACGCCAGCAGCATGCCGAAGGTGCCCATCAGCGCCACCGGCACCACCAGCGTGGGAATCAGCGTGGCGCGGAAGTTCTGCAGGAACAGGTACATCACCAGGAACACCAGCACCACGGCTTCGAGCAGGGTCTTGATCACTTCCTCGATCGAGATCTGGACGAAGGCCGACGTGTCGTAAGGCACGCTGTACGCATAGTCGCCCGGGAAGAACTTGGACAGCTCCTCCATCTTGGCGCGCACCGCGGTGGCGGTGGCGAGCGCGTTGCCGGTCGGCGCGAGCTTGATGGCGATGGCCGCGGCCGGCTTGCCGTTGGTGCGCGCCAGCGTGGAGTAGTCGGCGCCGCCGAGCTCGACGCGGCCGACGTCCTTGATGCGCACCGAGGAGCCGTCCGGGTTCACGCGCAGCAGGATGTTGGCGAACTGCTCCGGCGTGGTGAGGCGGCTTTCGGTGGTGACGGTGGCGTTGAGCTCGGTGCCCTTGGGCGACGGCGCGCCGCCCAGCTCGCCCACGGCGACCTGCACGTTCTGCTCGGCGATGGCCGCGGTGACGTCCTGCGGCGTCAGGTTGAAGCCCGTCAGCTTGGACGGGTCCACCCAGATGCGCATGGCGTACTCGGTGCCGAACAGGTCGGCCTGGCCCACGCCGGGCACGCGGCGGATCGAGTCGATCACGCTGGCCGAGACGTAGTTGCCGAGCTCGATGGCATCGGCCCGGCCCGACTTGGACGAGACCGTCAGGAACATCATGTAGTTGTTCCCGGCCTTGTCCACGCGCACGCCCTGCTGGCGCACCTCGGCCGGCAGGCGCGCTTCCACGCGCTTGAGGCGGTTCTGCACCTCGACCGAGTCGAGGTCGACGTTGGAGCTCGGATCGAAGGCGATGGTGATCGTCGCCAGGCCGGTGGCTTCACTGGTGGACTGGTAATACAGCAGCCCCGGCGCGCCGTTGAGCTCCTGCTCGATCACCGACGTGACCGAGTCTTCGAGCGTCCTGGCGGATGCGCCCGGGTAGGTCGCCGTGACCGAGATCGTCGGCGGTGCGATGTTGGGATACTGGGCGATCGGCAACTGCAGGATCGACAGCACCCCTGCCAGCACGATGATCAGCGCGACAACCCACGCGAACACCGGCCGGTCGATGAAAAACTTGGCCATAGAACTGGCTCCCTTGGTATTGCGCTGTGATTAGCCTTGCTTGGCGCCGGCCTGCTTGTCTGCCTTGCCGGCCGCCTTGCCGTCCGCCTCCGCGGCGACCGCCGCCGGCGCCGAGGCGCCCGCGCTGGCCGGCTGCGCGGCCGGTTCGGAAGCGGCGGTGACAGGCGCGGCGGCGGGGGCGGCAACAGGCGCGGCAGCTGGCGCCGCGAACGGCACGGCCTTGGCGGGCGCGCCCACCTTGACCTTCTGCAGGCCCTCGACGATCACCTTCTCGCCGCCCTTGAGGCCCGCGGTGACGATCCAGTTCTCGCCGACCGCCTGGGGCGCCGTGACCGGCAGCGAGGCCACCTTGCCGTCGCCGCCCACCACCAGCACCGAGGCGCCCTGCGCCGTGCGCACCAGCGCGCGCTGCGGCACGGTCAGCGCGTTCTCGTCCACGCCCTGCTCGATCTTCACGCGCACGAAGGTGCCCGAGAGCAGCTCGCGGCGGGGATTGGCGAACTGCGCGCGCAGCGTGATGGCGCCCGTGGTCGGGTCGACCGTCATGTCGGAGAACAGCAGCTTGCCGGTCTGCTCGTACTCGCGGCCGTCCTCGATGAACAGGTGCACGCGCGCGCCGCCGTCCACGCCCTTGACCTGGCCGCTGCCGATGGCGCGCTGCAGCTTCATCACTTCGCTGGCGGGCTGGGTGAACGTGACCCAGATCGGGTCGACCTGCTCGACCGTGGCCAGCTTGGTGGCCTCGCCGCTGCCGACCAGCGCGCCTTCCGTCACCAGCGCGCGGCCCACGCGGCCGCCGATCGGCGCGGTCACGGCGGTGTAGCCGAGGTTGATCTGGGCGGTGGTGACGGCAGCCTTGGCCGAGGCGATGTCGGCGGCGGCCTGGCCGGCGGCGGCCACGGCTTCGTCGTACTCCTGCTTGCTGACCGCGTTCACGGCCACCAGCGGCTTGTAGCGCTCGGCCTTCTGGCGCGCGGCCACGGCATTGGCCTCGGCGCGCGCCAGGCTCGCCCTGGCCGATTCGAGCTGGGCCTGGTACGGCGCCGGGTCGATCTTGAACAGCAGCTGGCCGGCCTTGACCTCGCCGCCTTCGCGGTAGTTGCGCGACAGCACGATGCCGGCCACGCGCGCGCGCACCTCGGCGGTGCGCACGCCTTCGAGGCGGCCCGGCAGTTCATTGATGACCGACACCGTGGTCGGCGTCACGGTGACGACGCCCACTTCGGGCGGCGGCATGGCGCCGCCCTGCGGCTGCTTGTCGCCACAGGCGGTGAGCGCCAGCGCCGACAAAACGGCAGCGGCAACGCAGGTAATACGTTGGGACTTCCTCATCGATAACCCCATGATGGCAATTTGAGATCGGCCGCATGCGCTTCCGGCAGCGTGCGCGGATACGGCGCGGCCCGCCGGCCGGCAAAGGCCGGCGGCGGGCATAAAGAGTGCTGCTGGTCACTTACGGGCGCGCTGGCGCTACGCGTGTGACAAATGGAAAAACCGGGCCACGGCACGCCGGCGGGACGCCGCGGAAAACCGC
>NZ_AQPL01000552.1:0-2308 GCF_000395345.1 Cupriavidus sp. WS
CCGCCCGCCACGGCAGGACGGGCGCGGAAATCGCGGCGCCGCTTCAGCCCGCCCGGGCTGGCTGAACGTCAGGCGAACGCGTATTATAGATACATTCGCGCATGTATGTAAGTGTCTGTTGCAATGCGGCGATAATTGCCCCATATATCAGCGGCCCGGCGAAGGCCGCGCGCGCTAGCGCATGCCCGTGCCCGGCGGCGCCGTCGACTGCACCCGGGAGAGATAACAGACCGGCCAGACCTGGCCGGCAGCCGAGAACATCATGGCCAGACGCACCAAGGAAGAGGCGCTAGAAACGCGCCACCGCATTCTCGACGCGGCGGAAGCCGTGTTCCCCGCCCGCGGCGTGGCACGCCCGTCGCTTGCCGACATCGCCGAGGCCGCCGGCGTGACCCGCGGCGCCATCTACTGGCACTTCAAGAACAAAAGCGACGTGTTCGCCGCCATGTCGGACCGCGTGCACCTGCCGCTCGAGGCGCTGTGCGAGCCCGAGCGCATCGCCAGCAAGGAAGACCCGCTCGGCAGCATCCGCGACATCTGCGCGTTCGCGCTGCGCCAGACCGTGGAAAACCCGCAATGGCGGCGCGTGTTCGAGATCGTCTTCCACAAGTGCGAGATGGTCGAGGAGAACGGCGCCATCTTCCAGCGCCAGCGCCAGTCGCACCAGGAAGGCACGGTGAAGATGCGCGACCACCTGCGCCTGGCGGTGGACCGCGGCCAGCTGCCGGCGGACCTCGACCTCGACCTCGCCGTCAATGTCTTCCACGCCTCCATCGGCGGCATGCTGTCGCACTGGCTGTTCGCGCCGGAGGACTTCGACCTGGAGACCAACGCCGCGCGCGTGTCGGATGCCTTCATCGACACGCTGCGGCTGTCGCCGGCCCTGCGCAAGGGCTACGTGGCGCCGCCGGTGGCCGCGCTGAACGAGGAAATCGATTCGATGTGCCAGGAAGCCCAGGCCAAGGAAGCCAAGGAGGCGGAGCAGGCCGCGTCGAAAGCTGCGCCGAAGGCGGCACCGAAGCCGGCCCGGAAGGCCGCCTCGAAAACGGCAGCGAAGACAGCCCCGGAAACCACGCCGAAAGCCACCGCCAGGCCTGCGCGCGGCACGAAGGCCGGCTGAGGCAGCCCCCGCCCAGCCACCCGTTCCGTCAGCCGCGCGTGGCGTCGCGCCAGCGCGCGAAGAAGGCGCGCTTGCGCAGCGTGTCCTGCGCCGCCAGCAGGCCGGGGCCCACGCTGATCGGCTTGAGCGCGTAGCCCAGCCGCTCGGCCAGCGCCACCGCGGTGTGCACGCTGTCGGTGTCGGTGCGGATGGTGTAGAGCTGCGAGGCGCTCTGCCCCAGCACGGTCTGGCCCGCGCGCGACAGCAGGAAGTCCAGCCACAGCCGCGCCGCGTTGGGATGCGCCGCGCGGCGCGCGATGAAGGCCACGCGCGACATCACCAGCGTGTAGTCGCGCGGGGCGATCACGTCGATCTCCGCGCCGCGCTCCATCAGCGACAGCGCATACGAGCCCAGCAGGTTGTAGCCCATCACGAACTCGCCCGAGGCGATGCGCTCGATCATGTTCGCGGTGGAGGCCGACAACTGCACGCCGCAGCGCCCGAGCGCCTGCGCCAGGTACCAGAACTCGTCGCCCATGCGCGCGTCCTGCTGCGCCAGCAGGTAGCCCACGCCCGATTTCTCCACGTCGTAGGTCACCACGCGCTGGCGCCAGCGCGGCGTGTTCTCCTGCAGCAGCCGCGCCAGCCCGGTGCGGCTGCGCGGCGTCTGCATGCCGGCGAAATGGCGCCGGTTGTAGACGATCACGGCCGGCTCGAAGGTGGTGCCCCAGGCCTCGTCGCGCCACGCCGCCCAGGCCGGCAGCCCGGCGCGCTCGGGCGAGGCGTAGCGCAGCGCGTGGCCGTCGTTGACGAGCTTGATCTGCAGGTCCATCGCCGTGCTCCACAGCACGTCGGCGGTCTCGGCGCCGGGCGGCTCGCCGGCGGCCAGGCGCGCGCCTTCGGCCAGGAAGCCGTCGTTGAGCTCCACCGTGTTGAGCTCGCGGTAGCGCACCCTGATGCCCGGGTAGCGCGCCTCGAAGGCGCTCACCAGCGGCTGGGCGATGTCGGCGTCGGTGGAGGCGTGCACGTTGACCGCGCCTTCGCGCAGCGCGCGCGCGATGATCTCGGCATAGCTCTGTGGATAACCAGGCGGCACCGGCGGCGCGGACTGCGCGCGCAGCGGCGCGCTCAGGCCCGCGCTCCACGCCGCGCCCAGCGCAGCGGCGCCGGCCAGCACGCGGCGGCGGCGCCGGCTCGGCGGCACGGCGG
>NZ_AQPL01000553.1:0-1756 GCF_000395345.1 Cupriavidus sp. WS
CGGCGCCCGGCGCGGACGGGCCGGCCGGGGCGGAAGAGAGGGCGTGGGCGGGGGGCAACTTGCGCAAGGCTGGAACCATCGGGGCTGACATCGCTGCCTGGCAGGGCCCTGGCGCGCACGCCGCGCCCGGCCCGGGGCGGAGGTATTATAGGCGCCCGCGGCCAGTCCCCCGCGGCGGCCGCTGTGCCGCATTGTGAACAACGGACGCTTATCGAGCATGGGAGGACCGGCGTGCGCCTGTTGCTGGTGGAAGACGAGATCGAGCTGGCGCGCTGGGTGGCGCGCGCGCTGGAGCAGGGCGGCTTCGTGATCGAGCACGTGGCCGACGGCCTGCAGGCCGAGGCGCGGCTGATCGCCGAGGAATACGACGCGGTGGTGCTGGACCTGCGCCTGCCCGGCAAGGACGGCCTGTCCGTGCTCAAGTCCATGCGCGGGCGCGACGACCGCACCCCGGTGCTGATCCTGACCGCGCAGGACACGCTCGACGAGCGCGTGCGCGGCCTCAACCTCGGCGCCGACGACTACCTGCCCAAGCCGTTCGCCATCGCCGAGCTGGAGGCGCGCATCCTGGCGCTGATCCGGCGCAGCCGCGGGCGCGCCCATCCGCGCCTGCAATGCGGCTCGCTGGTGTTCGACGGCGAGACCCGCAGCTTCACGCTCGGCGGCGCGCCGCTGGCGCTCACGCCGCGCGAGTCCACGCTGCTGGGCGCGCTGCTGGCCAGGAGCGGCCAGCCGCTGACCAAGGCGCAGCTGCTCGACAAGGTGTTCTCGCTCGACGCCGACGTCAGCCCCGACGCCATCGAAGTGCTGGTCTACCGCCTGCGCAAGAAACTCTCCGGCCACGGCGTGACCATCGTCACGCTGCGCGGCTTCGGCTACCTGCTGGAACCGGAAGGGCCGGCCTGATGCTGCACCGCCTGCCCCGGCACTGGCTGCGGCGCTGGCTGCAGGGCAGTCTGCGCCGCCAGTTGCTGGTCCTGCTGGTGCCGGCGCTGGCGGCGATGATGGCGCTCGACACCTGGCTGACCTACGGCACGCTGCGCGACGCCGCCAACGCCGCCTACGACCGCTCGCTGTACGGCTCGGTGCGCGCCATCGACAACGCCATCGGCATGGCCGGCGAGAGCGTGCAGATCGCGCTGCCCGACGCGGCGATGGAGATGTTCGAGACCGCCACCCAGACCCACGTGTTCTACCGCGTCTCGCTCGAGCGCAACGGCCAGGTCGAGACCGTCACCGGCTACGACGACCTGCCGCTGCCGGCCAGCGCGCTGGCCAGCAACCAGCCGCGCTTCTACGACGCCGACTACCGCGGCGACCCGGTGCGCATCGCCGCGCTGGCGCACCCGGTCTACCGGCCCAACGCCAACATGCGCGTGATCGTGCAGGTGGCCGAGAGCGCCGAGCCGCGCCTGGACCTGATCGCCACCGTGTGGCGCGGCGCGCTGGCGCGCGACGTGCTGCTGATCCTGGTCAGCGCGGGCGTGCTGGTGGCCGGCATCACCTATGTGCTGCGCCCGCTCGCGCGCGTGCGCGACGACGTGCAGGCGCGCCGGGCCGAAGACCTCACGCCGCTGGCCTTCGACCACGTGCCGCTCGAAGTGCGCCCGCTGGTGGACGCGGTCAACCTGCACGTGTCGCGCTCCAGCGCGATGGCGCAGGCGCAGGCGCAGTTCATCGCCGACGCCGCGCACCAGTTGCGCACGCCCCTGGCCATCCTCAAGACCCAGGCCGAGTTCGCCCAGCGCCAGTTGGG
>NZ_AQPL01000554.1:0-746 GCF_000395345.1 Cupriavidus sp. WS
CCTGGCCATCCTCAAGACCCAGGCCGAGTTCGCCCAGCGCCAGTTGGGCGCCGGCGCCGATCCGGCCCACGCGCCGCAGGCCGCGCGCGAGGCCGTGGGCGGCATCGTCACCCAGCTGGAGCAGGCCGCGCGCCTCACCAGCCAGCTGCTGGCGCTGGCGCGCGTGCGCCAGCATCCGGGCAGCGACAGCCCCGGCGACGCCGAGCCGCCGCCGCTGACCGACGCCGTGGCGGTGGCCGAGCAGGTCGCGCTGGACTACCTGCCGCTGGCGCGCGGCAAGCAGCAGGACTTCGGCTGGGAACGCCCCGCCGGGCTGGCGCTGCCGGTGCGCGCCGACGCCGCGCTGCTGCGCGAGGCGTTCGCCAACCTGGTCCACAACGCCATCCAGTATTCACCGCGCGGCAGCCGGATCACGCTGTCCGCGGCGCGCGCCGGCGACGTTGCCCGCCTTGTCGTCGAGGACGACGGGCCCGGCATTCCCGCCGAAGAACGCGAGAAGGTGTTCGCGCGCTTCTACCGGCGCGTGGGCAACACCGAACCCGGCTCCGGCCTCGGGCTGGCCATCTCGCGCGAGATGGCGGCGCGCTTCGGCGGCACGGTGGAACTGGGCGAGGGCGTGCAGGGACGGGGGGTCCGGGCGGTGTTGGGGTTGCCGGTGGGGGAGGGGGGAAGGATTGGAGTCGAAGTCTTTGAAAGATTGGAATCAAAGTCAAAGGCTTAACTTCAAAGTCAAAGACTTAACGTCA
>NZ_AQPL01000555.1:0-6084 GCF_000395345.1 Cupriavidus sp. WS
TGATCGGCTGCGACGCCATCGTCTCGGCCTCGGCCGAGGTCCTGTCCAAGACCCGGCCCGGCGTGACGGCCGCCGCCATCAACAGCGCCAACACGCCCACGGCGGAGTTCATCCACAACCCCAGGTGGCAATTCCCGGGCGCCTCGGCCGAGCAGGACCTGCGCGCCAGCGTCGGCGACGCCTGCGCGTTCATCGACGCCAACGCCTGGGCCGTGACGCTGCTGGCCGACTCGATCTACTCCAACCCGCTGCTGCTCGGCTTTGCGTGGCAGAAAGGCTGGATTCCGCTGCGCCGCGAAAGCCTGGCGCGCGCGATCGTGCTCAACGGCGTGTCGGTGGAGAAGAACCAGCTTGCGTTCGACTGGGGCCGCTACCTCGCCCATCACGGCGAAGCCGCATTGGGCGCGCTGCTCAGGCCGGCGGCGCGCGCGCAGGTGGTATCAATGCCGGAAACGCTCGACGGCGTGATCCGCCAGCGCGAGGCCATGCTCACCGCCTACCAGAACGCCGCCTATGCCGCGCGCTACAGCGCCGTGGTGGCGCGCGTGCGCGGCGCGGAGAAAGCGCTCGGCGCCGGCGGCCGCCTGCCGCTGACCGAGGCGGTGGCGCGCAACCTCGCCAAGTTGATGGCCTACAAGGACGAATACGAGGTCGCGCGCCTGTACGCCGACCCGGCCTTCCTCGACAAGCTGCGCGCCCGGTTCGAAGGCGAGCCGGGCCGCGACTACCAGCTCGGCTTCCACCTCGCGCCGCCGCTGCTGGCCAGGCGCGATGCCAGGGGCCATCTGGTCAAGCGCCGCTTCGGCCCGGCCACGCTCGGCGTGTTCCGCCTGCTGGCGCGCGCCCGCGGCCTGCGCGGCACCGCGTTCGACGTGTTCGGCAAGACCGCCGAGCGCCGCGCCGAGCGCAGGCTGATCGAGGACTACATCGGGATGGTGGACGAGTTCTGCGCCACGCTCGACGCCGCGCGGCTCGATACGGCCGTGGCGCTGGCCGGCCTGCCGGACGACATCCGCGGCTTCGGGCACGTCAAGGAAGCCAATATGGAGAAAGTTGCGGCGCGGCGCGGGCAGTTGCTGGCGCAGTACCGCGAGGGTGGGGCGCGGGTGGCGGCTTGAGTTTTTTTTGAACCGTTGGCTTCGCTTGAGGTGGCGCCTAGCTAAACCGCCCCTCTCCCCGGCCCTCTCCCCGTGAGGGGAGAGGGAGGACACCTTGCTTGAGCTAGCTCTCGCGGCGTGGGCCCATTCGCGGGCTTCGTCAGTCGCTCGGGGTTTGCTCCCCTCTCCCGCCCGCGGGAGAGGGGCCGGGGGAGAGGGCCGGCGCCCGCAAACAGCGCCACCGCTCAAACCACCCCAGCCCGATCACTCACCGCGGCTGCAGCACAATCACCGCCATCCCCGCAATCGCCACCGCCACGCCGGCCAGGTCCCACGGCGTGGGCCGCACACCGTCGACCAGCCACAGCCACGCGATCGCCACCGCGATATAGACCCCGCCATACGCCGCGTAGACGCGCCCGGACGCATCCGGATGCAGCGTCAGCAGCCACGCGAACAGCGCCAGCGACAGCGCGCCCGGCACCAGCACCCAGGCGCTGGCGTTCTGGCGCAGCCACAGGTAGGGCAGGTAGCAGCCGAGGATTTCCGCGCAGGCGGTGATCAGGTAAAGGCCGAAGATCTTCACGCCGCGGGTTCCTCCGCCTGCGCGGCGGCGGGCGCTTTCCTGGCCCGCCTGCGCGTCTTGCTGCTGCCGAGCTCGCCGCCCTGGTAAGGCACCCGCCCCGACGGCACCACCGCGGAGGCCAGTTCCACGTGGCCTTCCTGGTCGTCGAAGAACATGTGCGCGCCGAAGGCCTGCAGCACCTGGTCCTTGGGCAGGCCGCCGAGGAAGAACGCTTCGTCGATGCTGACGTTCCAGGCGCGCAGCGTGTGCACCACGCGCGTGTGGGCGGGGCTGTTGCGCGCGGTCACGATGGCGATGCGCACCGGGCTCTCGCCGGGCGGGAAGTGCGCCTGGATCTGGGCCAGGCGCAGCAGCAGCTTGGCGAACGGGCCTTCGGCCAGGGCCTTGTGGCGATGGCGCTTTTCGTTCTTGATGAAGGCCTCCAGCCCCTTTTCCTTGTAGATCCGCTCGGACTCGGGCGAGAACAGCACGGCGTCGCCGTCGAAGGCGATGCGGATCTGCCCGGGCGGGGCGCGGTAGGCGGCGGGCGCGTCGTACAACTGCGCCGCGGCCACGCCGCCGTCGATGGCGGCCTGCACGTCGGCGGCTTCGCGCGACAGGAACAGGTCGACCTTGAAGGCCTTGAGGTAGCGCGCGATCGGCGCGCCGCCGGTGAAGGCCGCGCGCGTGATGTCGAGCCGGTGCGTTTCGATGGCGTTGAAGGCGCGCAGCCCGGTGTCGGGCGAATTGCGCGAGATCACCACCACCTCCACCGGGCGCAGGTCCGGGATCAGGCTGTTGAGCCCGAGCAGGGCCTCCACCAGCGGGAAGGCGGTGCCCGGCAGCAGCGGCTGGTCCTCGTTCTCGCGCTGGTAGGCGGCGTAGGCCGCCACGCCCTGGGATTGATAGATGCCGTTCTCGTGCTCGAGGTCGAACAACGCCCGGGACGAGATGCCGATGACGAGTTTGTCGGTGAGATCGTAGGCCATGAGCGCGAGTATAAGGGCATCGAGGCGGGGCACCGAGGCAGCGCATTGCGACAGGGCACCGGGTCCGCGCCGGGTCCGCTGTTTACAAACTTTGACACTTTCCCGCTTGGCCGCGGCACCCCGCGCGGGTATCCTCGCCCGCATTTGCGAATGCGCCGGCCGACGTGCCGGTCAACGTGCCGGTCCGCTGCTGCCATGAATCGTCCCGATCTTCCCCTGCATGCCTTGCGTGGCGTGGCCGTGCTGGCCGCCGCCGCGCTGTGCCTGTCCGCCGCGGGCTGCAGCTCCCTGCTCAACGAGGGCACGGCCGCCGGCGCGGGCATTGCCGGCGCCGCGGTGGCCGGCGCGGTGACCGACAACGCCGCCGTCGCCACCGGCATTGGCCTGGGCGTGCAGGCCGGCGCGAAGGCGGCCCTGCAATACAGCCAGCGGCGCGTGCATGCCGCCGCGCAGGACCGCATCGCCCAGGCCGCCGGCGGCCTCGCGGTGGACGCGGTGGCCGACTGGAAGACCGACCACGCGGTGCCGCTGGAGCCGGCCGAGCATGGCCGCGTCACCGTCAGCCGCGAGATCGGCGGCAAGTCGCTGCCGTGCAAGGAGATCCTGTTCTCGGTGGACGAGGACGGCAAGCCGAGCGCCTTCTATATCGCGGCGATCTGCCGCGACGGCCAGAACTGGAAGTGGGCCACCGCCGAGCCGGCCACCGAGCGCTGGGGCTCGCTGCAATGAGCGGCCGCCGGCGGCCGCGCATCCTGGTCTCCGCGCCGGCCTCCGCCCTGGCCGCGCTGCTGGCCGCGGCGCTGGCCAGCGGCTGCGCCTCGGTGGGCGACCTGACCGGCGCGGTGGCCGGCGTGGCCACCGGCGCCGTCACCGGCAACCCGGCCATCGGCGCCAGCGTGGGCATCGGCGTGGCGGCGGCGGCGGATGCCGGCGCCAAGTACGTGTTCCGCAACTGGCAGCGCGCCGAGCAGGACAGCATCGCCGCCACCATCGGCGCCATGCCGGTGGACGAGCAGCAGCGCTGGGAAATCCGCCATCCCATTCCCTACGGCAACCAGCACGGCTGGGTGCGCGTGGTGCGCGTCATCCGCACGCCGCTGGCCGAGTGCCGCGAGGCGCTGTTCTCGGTGGACGACGACGGCAAGCGGCAGCGCAGCTGGTTCCTGACCACGGCCTGCAGGCAGCCCGGCGGCTGGAAGTGGGCGGCGGCCGAGCCGGCGGTGCCGCGCTGGGGCAACCTGCAATAGCCGGTCGCCACCGGCCGGTGGCCGGCACCGCGCTGGCCTGACGCGCGCGCGCCGCGGCACGTCGTTCCGGCATTTCTCCGCTTCACGGCACAAGCACGCCGCCGCCGCGCCACTTCGCGGCACGTTCCGCTGCGCGCGGCTCGCCGGCTGCCCGAATTCGGCAGCTTCTGCGGCACCCCTCTCCCTACAATGAATTCCTGCCCGCGCGGCCCCCGGACCTTGCCGGAAAGGCGGTCCGCGCTCCGGGGCGACGCGGCGCCATCGATGCCGCCGCCCGCCACGCAACCCCACGGAGACAGCCATGCACGCGCAGCACCAAGCCGCCGCCGGCGACCTTGCCCACGGCGAGGACACCGATCACGAAGAAACCCGCGAATGGCTCGACGCGCTGGCCGGCGTGGTGCGCGCCGGCGGCGCGCCGCGCGCGCGTTTCCTGCTCGAGCGGCTGGCCGAGCATGCCAGCCATCTCGGCCTGGGCCACCGCGCGCATCCGTACTCCGCCTACCAGAACACCATCGGCGTGGCCGAGCAGCCGCGCTATCCCGGCGACCTCGACATGGAGCAGCGCCTGACCTCGATCATCCGCTGGAACGCGCTGGCGATGGTGGTGCGCGCCAACAAGGCCTACGGCGAGCTCGGCGGGCACCTGTCCAGCTATGCCTCGGCGGCGGAAATCTTCGAAGTGGGCTTCAACCATTTCTTCCGCGCCGACGAAGCCGGGCGCAAGGGCGACCTGGTCTACTTCCAGCCGCACTCGGCGCCGGGCGTCTACGCGCGCGCGTTCCTCGAAGGCCGGCTGTCCGAGAGCCAGCTCGCCAACTACCGGCAGGAGGTGGCCGGCGGCGGCCTGTGCTCCTATCCCCATCCGTGGCTGATGCCGGATTTCTGGCAGTTCCCGACCGGCTCGATGGGCATCGGCCCCATCAGCGCGATCTACCAGGCGCGCTTCCTGCGCTATCTCGCGCATCGCGGCATCGCCGAGACCGCCGGGCGCCGCGTGTGGGGCGTGTTCGGCGACGGCGAGATGGACGAGCCCGAATCGCTGGCCGCGCTGTCGCTGGCCGCGCGCGAGCAGTTGGACAACCTGACCTTCGTCGTCAACTGCAATCTGCAGCGGCTGGACGGCCCGGTGCGCGGCAACGGCCAGGTCATCAACGAGCTGGAGGCGCTGTTCGCCGGCGCCGGCTGGAACGTGGTCAAGGTGGTGTGGGGCTCGGAGTGGGACACGCTGTTCGCGCGCGACACCAGCCACGCGCTGCTGCGCCGCTTCGCCGCGATGGTCGATGGCGAGTACCAGAACCTCGGCGCCAGGGACGGCGACTACAACCTCGCCAACTTCTTCAACCGCGACCCCGAGCTCAAGGCGCTGGCCGCCGGCATGAGCAGCGCCGACATCGACGCGCTGCGCCGCGGCGGCCACGACTTCCGCAAGCTCCACGCGGCCTTCCGCGCCGCGCAGGAGCATACGGGCGCGCCCACCGTGATCCTGGCCAAGACCAAGAAGGGCTTCGGCATGGGCGAGGCCGGCGAATCGCGCATGACCGCGCACCAGCAGAAGAAGCTCGACGTGGACGCGCTGCGCGCCTTCCGCGACCGCTTCAAGCTGCCGCTGGACGATGCCGCGGTGGAGACGCTGCGCTTCTACAAGCCCGCCGAGGACAGCGCCGAGATGGCCTACCTGCATGCGCGCCGCCGCGCGCTGGGCGGCTACCTGCCGGCGCGCAGCCGCCACGCCGACGCGCTGCGCATGCCGGACCTGATGCAGTACGCGCGCTTCGCGCTGGAGCCGGACGCGCGCGCGGTCTCCACCACCACCGCGGTGGTGCGGCTGTTCACCAACCTCATCAAGGACCGCGAAGTCGGCCCGCGCGTGGTGCCCATCGTGGCCGACGAGGCGCGCACCTTCGGCATGGCCAACCTGTTCCGCCAGATCGGCATCTACTCGCCGGCCGGCCAGCTCTACGAGCCGGAGGACGCCGGCTCGATGCTGTACTACAAGGAAAGCCGGCAAGGCCAGCTGCTCGAGGAAGGCATCACCGAGGCCGGCGCGCTGGCGTCCTGGACCGCGGCGGCCACCTCGTACAGCGTGAACGGCGTGGCCATGCTGCCGTTCTACATCTACTACTCGATGTTCGGCTTCCAGCGCGTGGGCGACCTGATCTGGGCCGCGGCCGACCAGCGCGCCC
>NZ_AQPL01000556.1:0-4723 GCF_000395345.1 Cupriavidus sp. WS
TTCCAGCGCGTGGGCGACCTGATCTGGGCCGCGGCCGACCAGCGCGCCCGCGGCTTCCTGATCGGCGCCACCGCCGGGCGCACCACGCTGGCCGGCGAAGGCCTGCAGCACCAGGACGGCACCAGCCAGCTGATCGCCTCCACCGTGCCGAACTGCCGCGCCTACGACCCTGCCTTCGCCAGCGAGGCCGCCGTCATCATCGACCACGGCGCGCGCCGCATGCTCGAAGACCAGCACGACGAGTTCTACTACCTCACCGTCAACAACGAGAACTACGCGCAGGCGCCGCTGCCGGCCGATGCGCGCGAAGGCGTCATCAAGGGCATGTACCGCTTCGGCACGCGCGGCCCGGGCGAGGGCGCCGCCGCGGTCAGGCTGCTCGGCGCCGGCGCCATCCTGCGCGAGGTCATCGCGGCGGCGGAACTGCTGGCCGAAGACTGGGGCATCCGGTCCGAGATCTGGAGCGTGACCAGCTTCTCCGAACTGGCGCGCGACGCGCGCGAGTGCGAGCGCGGCGGCCTGTTCGCGGCCGGCGGCGAGGCCCGGAGCTACGTGCAGCGCTGCCTGCCCGGCACCACGCCGGTGGTGGCCGCCACCGACTACGTGCGGGCCTGCGCGCAACTGATCGCCTCCTATGTGCAGGCGCCGTTCACCGCGCTGGGCACCGACGGCTTCGGGCGCAGCGACACGCGCGACGCGCTGCGCGGCTTCTTCGAGGTCGACCGGCATCACGTGGCGCTCGCCGCGCTGCGCGCGGTGTCGCCGGCCCTGCATGCGCAGGCGCTGGCGCGCTACGGCGCGGGCGGCGGCCAGGACGCGCCCTGGCTGCGCTAGGCCAGGCCGCGTGCCCGGCCCGCTCAGTCCGCGCCGGCCTCGGCGCGGAAATGCTCGATCGACTGCCCGGCGTTGACGGCGCGCTGCAGCCAGTGCGGCATCGCGCCGTGGCCGTCCCAGGTCTGGCCGTCGGCGTTGCGGTAGTGCTTCTGTTCTCTCTTTGGCGGCGGCTTGGTGGTCCGGATCGTGGTCCGGATCGGGGCCGGGATCGCGGCCGGAAAGCAGCCGGCAGCGGCCAGCGCATCGATGGTCAGGCCATATGCGGCCATGCGCTCGCGCACCCAGATGATGGCCGAGAGGCGTTCGATTTCGACGGACATGCGGGGGACCGGGAGTTGGACGACGACAACGTGGCGATGCGGCTCAACTGCCGCGCTGGTCGGCCGCGCCGGCCTGTTCCGGCTGCGGCCTGACGGCGGCCGGCTCGCTGGCGGCGTCGCTCTGCAGGACCCGTCGCTGGGCGCGCTGCTCGGCCCGCTTGGCCGCGCGGCCCTTTTCGATGACGGCGAAGTCCGGGCCGGCCAGTGCCGCGAGCGAGCATGCGAGTGCCGCCAGGCCGGCGGCCATCAAGGTCAGATTTTTCACGAGCGTTGCCTGTTCGGTGTGATTGCGGTCGGGTTGCGGAGCAACGCCGTGCGCCGGCGGCGCAACGGGGCGCGCATGCCGTCGCGAGGAAAAAAAACGGGGAGCGGGCCCTGGGCCGCTCCCCGCGGCTGGAGATAGCTCAGCCGTCAGAAGTGTGGCCGCACTGGAGCAAAGGAGAAGCACGCGGCCACAGAGCCACCTGTCTACCCGGATATCCATCCGGCGCGGGCCGGCGCCGGTGCCGGGCGCCGCCGGCAAACGGGCCTGCCGTCGTTCGCGCCGCCGGCAAGGGCGGCGTGGCCCGAGGCATGGGCCGCGGCGGCGCGGAACGCTGTGGCGGGCGCCACGGCTGCCAGGGCGATACCTCGGGTCTTCATGATGCGTCATCTCCAGGGGCGGCGGCGTGGCGGCGTCCGGTCCGACCGGCTCTTGGGCCTGTCTTGAACCTGACGAATCACGCTGGAACGACGGCAGTGTATGCCTGCGCGATGAATTCGAATAACGATATAAAACTATGTGTACCAGTCGTTTTTTTCATGGGGAAAAAACGCCATGCGCGACGCGGGATGACGGACATTTACGTCCCTGCAGCGGCATGTTCCTTGCCGGCGAGCCGCTGCCACACCACGGCGGTGCGGTACGCCAGGCCCGGCAAGAGAAGGAACCCATCCGATGAAAACACACGTCCGATTCTGCGTCGCCACAGTCCTGACGGCATTGAGCGCCGGCCCCGCCGCCGCGTGGGCGCAGGACCAGCCGCAGCAGGCGGCGGCCGAGGCCGGCCAGCAGCCCGCGCAGGAAGCGCAGGAAGCGCCGGCGCCGGCACTGCAGCCGGCGATCGCGAGCACGTTGAGCGCGGCCCCCGTGCGCATCGACGCGGGCGCGCTCGGGCCGCTGTACGTGGGCGGCGTGCTGAGCGGGCTCGGGCTGGCGCAGAGCCACGCCGTGCCGGCGGACCGCAGCCGGCAGTTCGACCTCGGCAACGCCCAGGTCTTCGTCAACAAGGCCGATGGCCTGCTGCAGTTCTTCGTCCAGGCCGGCTACTACTCGACGCCGGTGCTCGGCGTGCCGTACCTGCGCACCTCGGATGCCACGCCGGCCTTGTTCAGCCCGCTGGCCCAGGGCTATCTCAAGATCGCCCCCACCGACACGCTGTCGGTGATGGTCGGCAAGCTGCCCACGCTGATCGGGGCGGAGAGCACCTTCTCGTTCCAGAACATGAACATCCAGCGCGGCCTGCTGTGGAACCAGGAGAACGCGGTGAACCGCGGCATCCAGGTCAACTACGCCGCCGGCCCGCTGACGCTTTCCGCATCGGTGAACGACGGTTTCTACTCGAAGCGCTATAGCTGGATCACGGGGCTGGCCAGCTACGCGCTGGACAGCAGCAGCACCATCACGTTCAGCGCCGGCGCCAACACCGGCCACACCGACGTATCGACGAACGCGACGCCGCTGTACCAGAACAACCAGCAGATCTACAACCTGATCTACACGCGCACCCGTGGCGCATGGACCTTCCAGCCCTATCTGCAGTACACGCGCGTGCCCAGGCTGCCCGAGTACGGCACCAGCGAGGCGGCCTCGACCTACGGCGGCGCGCTGCTGATGAGCTACGACTTCGGCGCCGACGCCACGCCCGCCGGGCTGCGGCTGCCGGGGTTCAAGCTGCCGGTGCGGCTGGAGTACATCGCCTCGACCGGCACCGCGGCGGGCGGCGCGCCCAATCTCCTGTACGGCGCGGGCAGCGAGGCATGGTCGGTCACGCTGACCCCGACGTACCAGTACAAGCGCTTCTTCGTGCGTACCGAGTTCGCCTACGTGGGCGCGCGCCGGACCGCGCCGGGCGCGGCCTTCGGCACCGATGGCAACCGCCGCGCGCAGGTGCGCGGCCTGTGCGAGATCGGCGTGCTGCTCTAGTCTGCCTCGGGGACGTTGCCGGAGGTCGGCGCCATGCGCGCGGGCCGCCCCGCTTCCGCGCCGAAGTATCGCTTGAGCGCCAGCAGCCTTGCCTCGAACAGATGCCACGTGGCAAGGCTGATCAGCATGCACGCCAGCAGGGAAACCAGCACGAAGCACAGGTAGCCGGCCGAGAACACGCTGCCCTCGTCCGGCAGCAGTTGCAGCCGCGCGCGGAACAGCCATGCCACGGCATACAGCACCGGCGGGTGGAACACGTAGAGCGAATAGCTGTATTTCCCGAACGTGGTCAGCACGCGGTGGCCGAGGAACCGGTTCAGCCGCGCATCGGGCGGCAGCAGCAGCGTGGCCGCGATCAGCAGCGCGGCGCTGGCGCCGATGATGCTGAAGCCCAGCGTCTGCAGCGCCAGCCCGTTGCGCCGCAGCCCGCCGTCGAGCACGTCGACCAGCGCCGCGCCGGCGAATGCCAGCACCGCGAGCGCGCCCAGCACCTGCCGCGCGCTGGGCAGCGGCGCCCGGCAGCGCGCATACGACGCCACCAGCGCGCCCCACAGGAGCGGGTCGACGTGGGTGAGCGTGGACACGTAGATTGCCATCTGGTCCCAGCCGCGCGCGATCAGGGCCAGCCTGAGCAGCGGCGACGCCGCGCACAGGGCCAGCGACAGCAGCGCCACGCGCCGGGCCGGGCACAGGAACACCACCAGCGGCCAGGCCAGGTAGAACTGCTCCTCGATGGCGAGCGACCACAGTTGCGTCACCGGCACCGGCGAGCCCTGCGGCAGCTTGGCGAAATACCAGTTCTGCAGATAGCTCCAGAACCACGCCTGCGCGCGATGGAGGTCCGCATAGGCCTGCCCGGGCTGGTAGATGTCGGCCAGGAATGGCCGCAGGACCAGAAAGAACAGAACCAGGAAGAAGTAGTACAGCGGGAAGATCCGCAGCGTGCGCCTGGCGTAGAAATTGACGAAGTAGCGCGGCGCGCCTTTCGCGTCGAGCAGGATGCCGGTGATCAGGAAGCCGGACAGCGCGAAGAAGACGTCCACGCCGATCCAGCCCGACACCAGCAGCTTGAGCGCGAGATGGCCGATGGTTCCGCTGTCGCCGAGCGCGGCCGGCACCACCGAGTGGTGGAAGAAGACCAGCAGGATGGCGATGCCGCGTATGCCGTCGAGCGGGCGCAGGTGGCCGCGCGCGAGGCGGCTTGCGGGCGCTGCCCGCGGGCCCGCGGTCGTGGCGCCGTTGCGCTGTGCGCCGCGCGGCTGTGAACGGGGATACTCGCTGCGCATTGACGCCCCATCCAGGTTTCCCGTATCGGCACGAGTGTACCGGCGTCCCCTAGGCATCGTCCGCCAAGTTCAACGCACGGCGCGCCGCGCCGCGTGGG
>NZ_AQPL01000557.1:0-5358 GCF_000395345.1 Cupriavidus sp. WS
TTCAGCCGTTGACGTTAAGCAGTTGACTTTAACGTTAAGCCAAAGCCCCCCCTTAATCCCCCCCAAACTGCACCCTCAACAAATTCTTCTGCACCTTCCCCATCGTATTCCGCGGCAGTTCATCCACCAGATGCACCCGCTTCGGCACCTTGAAATTCGCAATCCGCCCCTTCAGCAAGCCGATCAGGCTGGCCTCCTCCAGCGCCGAGCCGGGCTTGCCCACCACCACCGCCACCACGGCTTCGCCGAAGTCGGCGTGCGGCACGCCGATCACCGCGCTCTCCGCCACGCCGGGCATTTCGTCGATGAAGCTTTCGATCTCCTTCGGGTAGACGTTGTAGCCGCCCGAGATGATGAGGTCCTTGCTGCGGCCGACGATGGTCAGGTAGTCGTCGGGCACCTTGCGCTCGCCGGACTGGCTGACGATGGCGCCGCCGAAGCGGCCGACGTCGCCGGTCTTGAACCAGCCGTCGGCGGTGAATTCTTCCTGCGTCTTCTCGGGCATGCGCCAGTAGCCCTTGAACACGTTCGGGCCGCGCACTTCCACGTTGCCGATCTCGCCGGGCGCGCAGGGCTTGCCGTCGCCGTCGACCACGCGCACCGAGACGCCGGGCAGCGGCTTGCCGACGGTGCCGCCGATGCGTTCGCCGTCGGCGGCGTCATACGGGTTGGAGACCAGCATCACGGTCTCGCTCATGCCGTAGCGCTCGAGGATGGTGTGGCCGGTGCGCGCGCGGAAGGCGTCGAAGGTTTCCATCAGCAGCGGCGCGGAGCCGGACACGAACAGGCGCATGCGGCGGCAGGTGTCGTCGTCGAAGCGCGGTTCCTGCAGCATGCGCACGTAGTACGTGGGCACGCCCATCATCACGGTGGAGCGCGGCAGGAATTTCAGGATCTGGGCCATGTCGAGGCGGGGCGCCCAGATCATCTTGGCGCCGGCCAGCAGCGCGCCGTGCGAGGCCACGAACAGGCCGTGCACGTGGAAGATCGGCAGCATGTGCAGCAGCACGTCGTCGCTGCGCCAGCCCCAGTATGCGTGCAGCGTCTTGGCGTTGGAGGCGAGATTGCCGTGCGTGAGCATGGCGCCCTTGCTGCGGCCCGTGGTGCCGGAGGTGTACAGGATGGCGGCGAGGTCGTCGGCGCCGCGCGCCACCGTGGAGAAGGTATCCGGCTTGCCGGCCGCGCGCGCCAGCAGCGAGCCGGAGCGGTCGTCGTCGAGCGTGAACACGTGCCGGGTGCCGTGGCGGAAGGCCACCTTGGAGACCCACGGGAAGTTGGCGCTGCTGCACACCACCACGTCGGGCTCGGCATTGCCGATGAAGTAGTCGATCTCGGCTTCCTGGTACGCGGTGTTGAGCGGCAGGTAGACGTAGCCGGCGCGCAGCGTGGCGAGGTAGAGGAACAGCGCCTCGGGTGACTTCTCCACCTGCACGGCCACGCGCGCGCCTTCGGGCAGCTTGAGCGCGGCCAGCAGGCTGGCCAGCCTGGCGGTGGCGCGGTCGAGGTCGTCCCAGCTGTAGTAGAGGCCGTCGTGGGTTTCGATGCAGCAGGCGCTGCGGTCTGCCGGGAAGCGGGATTCGAACAGGGCGAACAGGTTGGCGTTCATGTTGCGGAAGATATGGAACGGGATCGTCAGTAACATTGGCAATCGGGGGCCGGGAGCCCGGGAGATCGGCCCGAGAGGTCAATGAGGCGGTACGAGTGCGGTTTAGCGGACTTCATCAGGCCCGGACTTTCGGGCGGGCCGACAGCCGGCCATGATAGGCCCGCGGCTAGTGCCCGGTAAAGTGCGGCGCGCGCCGGGCCAGGAACGCGGCCACGCCTTCGGCGTGGTCGGCGCTGCCGGCGTAGCGGAAATGCGCGGCCAGTTCGTGCGCGCCGAGCGGCTCGGGCGCGGGCGCCAGGCGGCGGATGGTCTCCTTGTTGATGCGCGCGGCCAGCGGCGCGCCGGCGGCGATGCGCGCGGTGGCGGCGGCCACCTCGCCGGCCAGCGCGGCGGCCGGCACCACGCGCGTGAGCAGCCCTTTCGCGTGCGCCTCGGCGGCGTCGAACACGCGGCCTTCGAGCAGGATCTCCAGCGCCACCGCGCGGCCGGCCAGCGCCAGCAGCCCGCCCAGCTCGCCCGGCGCCATCGGGAAGCCGAGCCGGTTGATGGGCACGCCGAAGCGGCTGTCGGCGGCGGCGATGCGCAGGTCGCAATGGCAGGCGATCTCCAGCCCGCCGCCCACGCAGACCCCTTCGATCATCGCCACCGTGGGATGCATGCAGTCCGCCACCGCGGCCAGCGCCGGCGCGATGATCTCCATGTGGTAGCGGCGCAGCGCGGCGTCGTCGCCGCGCTCCTGCGGGAATTCGGCGATGTCGGCGCCGGCGGCGAAGTTGCCGCCGGCGCCGCGCACCACCACGCAGCGCAGCGAGTCGTCCGCCGACAGCCGCGCGAAACCCTGCGCCAGCGCGCGCCACATCGCCACCGAGATCGCGTTGAGCCTGCCCGCGTTGGCCAGCGTGACCGTGGCGATGCCGCCGTCGCGCGTGAATTCCACCGTGCCGCTCATGCCCTTGCTCCTGCCGTCATCACCATCCTCCTCGCATCGAACCAGCCGAACCGGCCGAATCAGTCTATCTTGGCGCCGGACTGCTGCACCACCTGCGCCCAGCGCTTGATCTCGGCGCGCTGGAACTGGGCGAACTGTTCCTGCGTGAAGGCCGGCGTGTCGGAGCCGTTGGCCAGCCAGACCTGCTTCATCTCGGGCGTGTTGAGCGCCTTCTCCACTTCGGCGTAGAGCTTGTCGACGATGTCCTTCGGCGTGCCCTTGGGCACCCACATCGCGTACCAGGTGGAGACGTCGTAGTTGGCCACGCCGGCCTCGGCCGCGGTCGGCACGTTGGGAAAGGCGGCCGAGCGCTTGGTCGATGCCACCGCCAGCGCCTTGATGCGCCCGGCGCGGATGTGCTGGGCCGACGAGCCGAGCCCGTCGAACACCATGTCGACCTGCCCGGCGATCAGGTCCGACAGCGCCGGCCCCGCGCCCTTGTACGGGATGTGCGTGATGAAGGTCTTGGTCTGCAGCTTGAACAGCTCGCCCGCGAGGTGGTGCGACGAGCCGTTGCCGGCCGAGCCGTAGTTGAGCTTGCCCGGGTTCTTGCGGGCGTAGTCGATCAGCTCGCCGAGCGTGTTGGCGGAGACCTTGGCCGGGTTGACCACCACCACCTGCGGCGGCTGCGCGATCACGGTGACGGGAATGAAGTCCTTCTCGATGTCGTAGTCGAGCTTCTTATAGAACGACGGCGCGATGGCGTGGTGCGCGCCGCCGATGAACACCGTGTAGCCGTCCGGCGCGGCCTTGGCGGCGATGCTCGCGCCCACCGTGCCGCCGGCGCCGCCGCGGTTGTCGATCACGAACTGCTTGCCGAGCTGCCTGGAAAGCTGCGCGGTCAGCGGGCGGGCGAAGGCATCGGTGCCGCCGCCGGCCGGGAACGGCACGATCACGGTGATGGGCTTGGACGGCCAGGCATCGGCCCGGACTGCCGGGGCTGCCATGCCGAGGGCCGCGCCGAGCGCGCAGGCCAGCCCGGCCAGTTGGAACTGACGACGTTTCATTGCTCTGTCTCCTGTGTCTTTTCTCTGCGGAAAGTCAAACGACGGAACTGCCACCACAACAAGGCGCCGGCCCGGCGAGGGGCCTTGCCCGGGACCCGGCCACGATCACAAGAACTTGCCCACGGCGCGGCTGATGCGCGGGTTGCCGTTGCCGAGGCGGGCCAGGTTGTCATCGAGCGCCTCGGGCACGTACAGGTAATTCACCATCATGCCGCACGACTGCGCGCGGCCCTTGCGCGACAGGTCGGCGGCCCAGTTCAGCCGCTCCACGCAGGCGCCGTTGCCGAGATGGAAACGCGCCACCGGGTCGGCCGGCATGCCGTGGTGGCGCTCGCGCACGAGGAAATGCGCGGCCAGCGCCAGCGCGGTGTCGCGCATCACGGCGTCTTCCCGGGCGCCCTTTTCGTGCTCGCCGTGCGCCGCGTCCGCGCCGGCGGCCAGCGCCGCCAGCCAGGCCGCGCCGTCGGCGGGCGGCTCGCCATGCTGCTCGCGCCAGCGCGCCAGGCGCTTGTCACCGAGCAGCGCGGCCACCGCAGCGCCGTCGCGCTTGCGCAGCCAGTCGGCGAAGCCGGGAATCGGCGACAGCGTGGCGAACTGCTTGAGCTTGGGAAACTCGCGCTGCAGTTCCTCGATCACGCGCTTGAGCAGGAAGTTGCCAAAGCTCACGCCGCGCAGCCCGGCCTGCGTGTTGGAGATGGAATAGAAGATGGCCCACTTGACGCGGCGCAGGTCTTCCAGCGGCGCCGCCTCGTCGAGCAGCGCATGCACGTTGGCGGCCATCTCCGGCACGAAGGCCACCTCGACGAAGATCAGCGGCTCGCGCGGCATGCGCGGGTGGAAGAAGGCGTAGCAGCGGCGGTCGGAGTCGAGCCGGTTGCGCAGGTCCGCCCACGAGGCGATCTCGTGCACGGCCTCGTAGCGGATCAGCTTTTCCAGCAGCGAGGCGGGCGAGTCCCAGGTGATCGGCTGCAGCTCCAGCAGGCCCACGTCGAACCAGTTGGAGAACAGCGCCTCGAGATCGTCGTCGAGCGGGCGCAGGCCCGGCATGCGCTTTTGCCAGCGCAGCATGTCGGCGCGCAGGCCGATCAGGAAATGCAGGCCGCACACGCTGTCGCCCTGCTGGCCGTGCAGCGCGGCGAGCCGCCTGAAGAAGCGGATGCGGGCGTTGGACAGCGCCTGCGACAGGTTCGGGGCGGCGGCCGCCTTGTCTGTGCCAGTCGCTGCGCCAGTCGCTGCGCCAGTCCCTGCGCCGGTCCCGGCGCCGGTCCCGGCGCCGTTGCCTGCACCGCTGCCAGCCGCTTCGGCGGCCTCGCCATTGGCGGCGACCTCGGCCAGCACGCCGAGCATGGCCTGGCGCGCGTCGTCGCCGGCCGCCTCGTATTCGGCGCGCCACGACTGCGCGGCGGCGTTGGCGGCGCCATCGGTCAGGCGCGCGTCGAAGCACTGGCGCAACTGCTCGCGCTGGCGGCGCAGCACGCGCGCCGGCAGCGGCGCCGGCGCGGCGTCCGCCTTGCCGTCGGCCCGGGCCGCGGGCTTGCCCGTGCCGTCGGCATCGCGCTCGCCCTTGCGGCCCCACCAGCGGCCGAAGCGCGACCACAGGGTGCCGCCCGCGGGCTCGGGGCCGGCCAGCGGCGCGCTGACTTTCTGTTCGCTGTTGAAGGAGTCCATGACGTACCTGCTATCGAACTGCTATCGAACGGTCGGACGATCAAAACGGTCAGGCATCGGACGAAGGCGCCGCCAGCCGGCGCGCGCGG
>NZ_AQPL01000558.1:0-2965 GCF_000395345.1 Cupriavidus sp. WS
CCGCCAGCCGGCGCGCGCGGGCCGGCCCGGCATCGCCGCCGCCAGCCTTGTCCGCGAGGCGCAGCCGCCCGCGCCGCGGCGCCGCGGCGACCTCGGCGGCGGGCGGCGCCGCGGCCTGCGCCTCGGCGGCGTCGAGCGCCCTGAGCGCGCCGCGCTGGCGCATCAGGTGCGTCTTCATCAGCGCCTCGGCGCCCTCGGAATCGTGCGCCTTGAGCGCGGAGAACACCGACAGATGCTCCGCGCACGATTCGCGGATGCGGCCCGGCAGCTTCAGGCTCTTGTGGCGCGACAGCCGCAGCACCTTGCGCAGGTCGCTGATCAGGCCGGACAGCCAGCGGTTGCCGGCCAGCCGCTGGATCGCTTCGTGGATCTGGTAGTTGGTTTCGTAATAGGCGTCGATATTGCCGTCCCGCGCGTAGCGCGCGAGCTCGGCATGCAGGCTTTCGAGCGCCTCGAGATCGGCGGCGCTGGCCTTGCGCGCGGCCTCGAAGGCGCAGCGCCCTTCGAGCAGCGCCATCAGCGGGAAGATCTCGTCGAGGTCCTGCTCGGACAGCGCGTTGACGAAACAGCCGCGGCGCGGCTCCAGCCGCACCAGCCCCTCGGCCGCCAGCACCTTGAGCGCCTCGCGCAGCGGCGTGCGCGAAATGCCCATCGATTCGGCCACGCTGGCCTCGTCGATCCACGCGCCGGGCATCAGCGCGTGCTCGTCGATCAGCGTGCGCAGGCGCTCCGCGACTTCGAGATACAGGGCCTGCTGGATGATGCGCATGGAGTTCTCCGGCGGGAACGGGGCAATGGCATCGAGGTGGCCGCAGCGGCACTTCCGCCAACTCAATAATTCATAATTATGAATAACGGCGGCATTAACACAACAAGAATCGATGTTGCGCAGCGGCAAGCGGGATTTGTGGAAGCGTCGAAGGAAGCCGACGTTTTTTTCCGGCACGGCGGCATTCGCAAGCTCCTGCCCTCTCCCCCGGCCCCTCTCCCACTGCGCGGGAGAGGGGAGCAAACCAAGGGCAATGAACAAAAGCCGCGCGTCAGCGCATCGACGCCCGCACCGCCTCGCCGTGCCGGTAGGCCCACACCAGCATGGCGATGCCGGCCAGGATCATCGGCAGGCTGAGCCACTGGCCCATCGAGAAGTTCAGCGCCAGCAGGCCGAGGAAATTGTCGGGCTCGCGCGCGAACTCGACCAGGAAGCGGAAGCCGCCGTAGCCGATCAGGAACACGCCGGAGACCGCGCCCATCGGGCGGGGTCTGCGCGCGAACAGCCACAGGATGATGAACAGCGCCACGCCCTCGCCGGCGAACTGGTAGAGCTGCGACGGATGGCGCGGGATGTTGTCGCCGGCCTGCGGGAAGATCATGCCCCACGGCAGGTCGGTCGGGCGGCCCCACAGCTCGCCGTTGATGAAGTTGCCGATGCGCCCGGCCGCCAGGCCGCACGGCACCAGCGGCGCGATGAAGTCGGTCACTTCCATCCAGTGGCGCCCGCGCATCTTGCCGAACAGCCACATCGCCACGATCACGCCGAGGAAGCCGCCGTGGAAGGCCATGCCGCCCTCCCACACCTTGAGGATCTCGAGCGGGTGGCTGAGGTAGTAGTCGGCCTTGTAGAACAGCACGTAGCCCAGGCGCCCGCCCAGGATCACGCCCAGCACGCCGAAGAACAGCATGTCGTCCAGGTCCCGGGCGGTCCAGCCCTGCGCGGCCATATGCGGCTGGCGGATGCGCAGCCGGCCGAACCACAGGAACATGATGAAGCCGGCCAGGTACATCAGCCCGTACCAGCGGATGGCCAGCGGACCGAGGTGGATGGCGACCGGATCGAATTGCGGGTGAATCAGCATGTTTGCCGTGAAGTAGGTTGTGGGGCCGCGCCGCGCACGGCAGGCCAGGAAAAAAGCCGGCGGGCGGGAAATCAGCCGGCGGCCGCGTCCGGCTTTATGCCAGCGTTTTGCGTCACGGTCATGGCAGACGCCAGCGCGCCGGCGATCTCGATGAAGGAACGCAGCACCGGGCTGACGCTGCCGGCGCCCGCCTCGCGCCACACCAGCCCGGTCTCGATGTCGGGCCCGGCATCGCGCAGCGGCAGGTAGGACACCCCGGTGCGGCGAAGGTTGCACAGCGAGGCCGGCACCAGCGCCACGCCCATGCCGGCCGACACCAGGCTGACGATGGTCTGCATCTGGATGGCCTCCTGGGCGATCGCCGGCGTCAGCCCTTCGCGCGCATAACAGCCCGTAATGATGTCATAAAACGCCGGCGCGCTTCGCCGCGGGAAGATGATGAGCGGCTCGTGGGCCACGTCGCGCAGCGCGATGCCGGCCTGCGTATCGCCGCCGTCCCCGCCGTCCCCACTGTCCCCGCTGTCCTGCGGCGCGCCGCGCGGCCGCCAGCCCTGCGGCACGGCCAGCACCAGCGGCTCGCGCACCAGCGGCAGGTAGGACACGCCGTGCGGCATGGCCGGCAGTTGCGGGCGGATCACCAGCCCGGCGTCGATGGCGCCTTCCATCAGCGCCTCGAGCTGGATGTCGCTGGTGGCCTCGCGCAGTTGCAGGTGCACGTTGGGGTGGTGCGCGCGGAAGCGCCGCAGCAGGTCGGGCAGGATGCCGTAGTCGGCGGTGCTGACGAAGGCCAGCGACAGCGTGCCCGCCTCGCCGCGCGCCAGCCGCTGGGCCAGCCCGGGCAGCGCGGCGGCGTCGGCCAGCACGCGGCGCACCTCGGGCAGCCATTGCTGGCCGGCCGGCGTCAGCGCCACCGAGCGGCGCGTGCGCAGGAACAGCGGCACGCCGATTTCCTCCTCCAGCGCCTGGATCTGCTGCGACAGCGGCGGCTGGGTCATGGCCAGGCGGCGCGCCGCGCGGCCGAAATGGAGTTCTTCCGCCACCGTGACGAAGTAGCGTAGCTGGCGCAGGTCCAATCGGGCTCCTGATATTTTTTTCGACTCAATAGAGGTTGA
>NZ_AQPL01000559.1:0-2010 GCF_000395345.1 Cupriavidus sp. WS
GTCCAATCGGGCTCCTGATATTTTTTTCGACTCAATAGAGGTTGAATAATATATTTGACACGATAAAACGCAAGCGGCATGCTTTCGCCCACAACACGGCAGACGCCCGCGCGGGGTTCAGGCCACCCCGAACCACCGCGCCGGCCAGCACCCATTCCCCCGGAGATTCCCCATGACGTTCAACAAACGCTCGCAGCACATCACGCAAGGCGTGGCGCGCTCCCCCAACCGCTCGATGTACTACGCGCTCGGCTACAAGAAGGAAGACTTCGACAAGCCGATGGTGGGCATCGCCAACGGCCACTCGACCATCACGCCGTGCAACTCGGGCCTGCAGCGCCTGGCCGACGCGGCCGTGGCCGCCATCAAGGACGCCGGCGCCAACCCGCAGATCTTCGGCACGCCGACCATCTCGGACGGCATGTCGATGGGCACCGAGGGCATGAAGTACTCGCTGATCTCGCGCGAAGTCATCGCCGACTGCATCGAGACCGCGGCGCAGGGCCAGTGGATGGACGGCGTGGTGGTGATCGGCGGCTGCGACAAGAACATGCCGGGCGGCATGATCGCGCTGGCGCGCACCAACGTGCCGGGCATCTACGTCTACGGCGGCACCATCAAGCCGGGCAACTGGAAGGGCAAGGACCTGACCATCGTGTCGTCGTTCGAGGCCGTGGGCGAATTCACCGCCGGGCGCCTGAGCCAGGAAGACTTCGAGGGCGTGGAAAAGAACGCCTGCCCGACCTCGGGCTCGTGCGGCGGCATGTACACCGCCAACACCATGAGCTCCTCGTTCGAGGCGCTGGGCATGTCGCTGCTGTACTCGTCGACGATGGCCAACCCCGACCAGGAAAAGGTCGACAGCGCCGCCGAATCGGCGCGCGTGCTGGTCGAGGCCATCAAGAAGGACATCAAGCCGCGCGACATCATCACGCGCAAGTCGATCGAGAACGCGGTCTCGCTGATCATGGCCACCGGCGGCTCCACCAACGCCGTGCTGCACTACCTGGCGATCGCCCACTCGGCCGAGGTGGAATGGACCATCGACGACTTCGAGCGCGTCCGCCGCAAGGTCCCGGTGATCTGCAACCTCAAGCCCTCGGGCCAGTACGTGGCGACCGACCTGCACCGCGCCGGCGGCATCCCGCAAGTGATGAAGATCCTGCTCAAGGCCGGCCTGCTGCATGGCGACTGCCTGACCATCACCGGCCGCACCCTGGCCGAGGAACTGGAAAACGTGCCCGACACCCCGCGCGCCGACCAGGACGTGATCCTGCCGATCGAGAAGGCGCTGTACAAGGAAGGCCACCTCGCCATCCTCAAGGGCAACCTGGCCGAGGAAGGCGCGGTCGCCAAGATCACCGGCCTGAAGAACCCGGTCATCACCGGCCCGGCGCGCGTGTTCGAGGACGAGCAAAGCGCGATGGACGCCATCCTGGCCGACAAGATCAACGCCGGCGACATCCTGGTGCTGCGCTACCTCGGCCCCAAGGGCGGCCCGGGCATGCCCGAGATGCTGGCCCCCACCTCCGCCATCATCGGCAAGGGCCTGGGTGAGTCGGTCGGCTTCATCACCGACGGCCGCTTCTCCGGCGGCACCTGGGGCATGGTGGTCGGCCACGTCGCGCCCGAAGCGCACGTGGGCGGCAACATCGCGCTGGTGCGCGAAGGCGACTCCGTCACCATCGACGCGCACAAGCTGTTGCTGCAGCTCAACGTGAGCGATGAAGAACTGGCCAAGCGCCGCGCCGAATGGAAGCAGCCGGCACCGCGGTACACGCGCGGCGTGCTGGCCAAGTTCGCCAAGCTGGCGTCGACGGCGAGCAAGGGGGCGGTGACGGATTAAGGTTTTTGGGGATTCGGTCTGGAACTGGGCCCTCAAGAAAAAACCCGCGATTTCTCGCGGGTTTTTTCTTTGGGATTTTTTCCTTTGCGGGACTGGTTTAACGTCAACTTCTTAAATTCAAGGTCAACTAATTAACTGCTTAACGTCAAAGTCAACATCAAAGT
>NZ_AQPL01000560.1:0-9935 GCF_000395345.1 Cupriavidus sp. WS
TGCCCCCGCCCCGCGCGCCGGGGCCGGCATCGGCGCCAGGCTGGGCGGCCAGTTGAGCGGGCGCTTCGACCAGCGCTGGCTGAACTCCCCGCTGGGCAAGGCCGTGGTCACGGCCGAGGAAGAGCGCCTGCTCGAACAATGCGGCTTTTATGGCGACAAGGCCCGGGCCGTGTTCGGCGGCCTGCGCGTGTCGGTGCCGGCGGCGCTGGCCGCGGCGGCCTTCGCCTGGCGCCTGCCTTCGCTGAGCGGCGCCGTGTTCTGGGCCTTCGCCGTGTTCGCACTGGCGTTTCTCGTGCCCAAATGGATCCTGCAGCGCCGCGCGTCGAACCGGCTGCGCCGCCTGGAGGACGAACTGCCGGTGCTGGTCGACATGCTGCGCCTGCTGCAGGGCGTGGGCCTGTCGATCGACCAGAGCCTGCAGGTGATCGTGGCGGAGTTCGGCAGCATGCTGCGCGTGATCGGGCCGGAGCTGATGCGCGCCAACCAGCAGTTCGCCACCGGGCGCTCGCGCGAGCAGACCTTGCAGCGCATCGGCCGGCTGTTCGACAGCGAGGACCTGAAGAGCCTGATCACCATGCTGACCCAGGTGGACCGCTTCGGCGGCGCGGTGCAGGAGCCGCTGCGCCAGTTCGGGCTGCGCCTGCAGGAGACGCGCAAGGCGCGCATGAAGGAGCAGGTCGGCAAGCTCACGGTAAAGATGACGGCGGTGATGGTGGTGACCATGCTGCCGGTATTGCTGATCATCACCGCCGGCCCCGGCTTCCTGGGCGTGGCGCGGATGCTGACGCATTTGTCGGGGGGAACGAGATGACGGGACGAGACGACAGGAGCGGCGCGCGCCGCCGCTGGGCGTGGGCGCTGCTGCCGGCGCTGGCCGCCGCGGCGCTGTCGGGCTGCGGCGCCAGCCTGGCCAGCCGCATGAGCGAGCAGGCCGACGCCCAGGTGGAACTGTCCAGGCTGCGCGACAAGCAGGACCGCGCCGGCTATGACGACAAGACGGTTTATCTGGGGCTGATCGGCAAGATGCAGGAGGAGGGCCTGTACTTTGCCTCGCTCGCGCATATCGACGTGTACGAGAAGCGCTTCGGCGCCAACCCCGAACTGACGCTGATGCGCGCCGACGCGCTGCGCGAGACCAGCCAGGACGCGCAGGCGGTGCAGGCCTACCGCAGCCTCGCCGGGACCACGGCGCAGGCGCGCGCCTACCACGGCCTGGGGCTGATCGCCGGGCGCCAGAACAACTTTGCCGGCGCCGCCGCCGAGTTCCGCCGCGCGGCGCAGGCCGATCCCACCAACCCGCAGGTGGCCAACGACCTCGGCTACGCGCTGATGCGCACCGGCGCGCTGGCCGAGGCGCGCGTGCCGGTCATGCAGGCGCTGCAGCTCGACGGCAAGAACCCGCGCGTGGTCAGCAACGCGGCGGTGTGGCTTGCCGCCGACGGCAAGCCCGACCAGGCCGCATCGCTGATGCAGCGCGCGGCCCTGCCGGAGGCCACGCGCAAGGCCGTGATGCAGGAAGCGGAGCGCGTCAGGCGCGCCAGCGCGCAGCATGCCCGCGCGGCAGCACCCGGCGCCACGCTGGCCGCCGCCGCGCCGGGCGCCGCCACCGCGGCCGTGGCTGGCCCCAGCCATCTGCGCCTGACCGACATCGGTCAGGCCACGCCATGAACGCCCGGCATGCCGCCGCGCGGCCGGCGTTCGCGAGTCACCAGGCGCTGCCCGTTCTCCGGGCGCGCATCCAGGAGCCATTCATGACACGGACCACCGCCTCGAAGAACCTGCATGCCGCCAGCCGCCGCGGGCTGGCGCTCGCCGTGGCCCTCTTGGCCGCGGGCCCGCTCTGCGCCCAGACCGAGGCCACGCGCCAGGCGCGCCCCGCGCGGCAGGAGGTTGGCGCCACCACGCGCAATATCCTCGAGATCCAGCGCAACGGCACGCAGGGCGGACAACTGCTGCCGCTGCGGGGCGAGCAGGCCGCGCTGTCCTACCCGCGCTACATGGCCACGTTCAGCTATCCGATTCCGGAGTTCTATACGGGCCAGACATCGTCGCAACGGGGCAGCGGCATGACGGCCGGCTCGACCGGAGCTGCGGGCGCGACCGGAGCGGCCGGGCGATGACGCGCATGGGCTCGTCCTGCATCGGCGTGCGCGGACGCGCGCAGCGCGGGGCCATTGGCGTGCTGGGCGCCTTGCTGCTGGTGACGGTGGTGGTGGGCGCGCTGGTGTCGATCGACGTGGGCCATGTGTTCTACCGCCAGCGGGAGCTGCAGAAGGTCGCCGACATGGCCGCGCTGGCCGGCGCCCAGCAGCTCAAGCAGGCGGGGCCGTCCGCCACGGTTTCCGCCAACGTGCTCGCCGCCACGCAGGCGGCCGGCACGCAGAACGGCTACGGGGGCGCGGCCGCGGCCGGCTGCGCCAGCCCGGCCGCGGGTGCTGCCGATGGCATGAACGTGTGCATGGGCGTGTGGGACCCGGCCTATACGTCCGGCAGTGATACGGCGCGGCATTTCAAGGCTGACTCCAGTGGGCAGCCAGAGTCCGTCAATGCAGTGCAGGTAGTGGTCACACAGACTGTGCCCATTCTGTTCGTGATTCCAGGTGGCACTTCGCGTCAATTGCGCGCGGAGGCCATCGCCAATGCAAGTCCGCCGGTGGCTTCGTTTTCGCTGGGTAGCGGGCTGCTGGATGTCAATACGGCCACTGGATTGTTGGGGGCATTGCTGGGGCCCAATGTGGCAGTACAGTTATCGGCGGTTGATTGGTCTGGGCTAGTCGGTTCACAAATTACGCTTGAGAAGTTGCGTGTTGCGGCGGGCGTTGGCACGATCGAACAATTACTTGATCTCAGTCTATCGTTAAGAGACTTCGATGCGCTGGTGCTGAAGGCAGCAAATCAGGACGGCCTGTTGAGTGCCGCGCTGGGTAGTCCTCCGACCACACTCGGCGTTGGCGGCATTGGTACGGCCATTCATCTGGCGGAATTGCTGAACGTTGATGCACAGGCACCCGCAGCCTCATCGGCGGCGGAAGTCGGACTCAACGTGGCCACATTGCTGTTGCTTGGAGCACAAGTGGCGCGTGGCGACGCGGCAGTAGCTTTGGATCTTAAGGGGTTGACGCTGCCGCTTGGTATCGCATCGGTAACGTCCAGTCTCCAGGTCATTCAGCCGCCACAATTGGCGGCAGGTCCTGTCAGGCGAACTGGTGGATCGCCGCCATGGGCGACGACTGCATCTACAGGTCAATTGAATGTCGATCTCACGGTGGAGGCGAGTCCACTCAATTTCGCCGGCGGTCTGGTCGAAATTGTGGTGCAACTGCCGTTGCGCGTTCAGGCAGCGAGTGCAACAGGTGCGCTCACCAAGATCCAGTGTGCGGCGGATCCCGCTCAGCGGCGAGCTACGGTCGATGTCGCTGCAAGTGTCGCCAACGTGTGTCTGGCGAAGCCAGGCGGGTCTGGCTGTGCATCGGTGGCTGATACTCTGCAACTGGGCCGCGTCAAGGTGCTTGGTCTTTCCCTGCTTTCACTGACAGGTTCGGTCAATACTGCGGCGGGCTCACCTGCGTCGAGCACAAGCATGACCTTAGCTCCGGGTGATAGAGCGGCGACGTCGGCAGCGAGCCCCGTGACGAATCTGGTTGGCGGCATTTTGAATAGTTTGACTCTCAATCTGAGTGTGCTGGGCTTGCCTATATCGTTGCAGACGCCACAGGTAATTTCTCAATTGTTGACCCCAGTTACATCGATTGTGGACAGCATTCTCGGGACGTTGCTGCCCAATCTTGGCATTCGGCTTGGCAACGCCGATCTCTGGATGCACGACATCGACTGCAACAACGCCGAACTGGTGTTCTGAAGAACAAGCCATGCAACAGGCGAATCGCGATACGGCGGAAGAAAGATGAAAACAGATCGCTGGGCCTACGAGAGCCTTGAAGTCTATGTGTGGGAAGGCAAGTACGATATTGCCGACCGCGTGGCGCGCTTTCTGTCGCCGCTCGGGGTAGACGTGATCCGCGCCGGCGCGCTGGAAGCCTTGCCGGCGGAGCCGCGCACCAAGCCGTGCGTGGCGGTGATCAGCGTGTCGGTGATCGGCGCGGCGAAGTTCACCGCGCTGGACTGGGAGGCCGCGCACGGCATGCCGGTGATCTGGGTCGCGGCGCCGGGGCGGGAGACCGATCCGGGGCGTTTCCCGGCGGAATACGCGCATATCCTGTCCGATGATTTCACCGGCCCCGACCTGCGCAACCAGATCGGCAAGCTGCTGCCGCAGTTGCTGGCCGCGGCCGAGACCGGCAACGCCGGCGCGGAGCTGGTGGCGGAGTCGGCGGCCATGCAGCAGTTCCTGGCGCAGGTGGACACGTTCGCCGACTTCAGCAGCAACGTGATGCTGTACGGCGAGACCGGCGCGGGCAAGGAGCGCATCGCGCAGCTTTTCCACGAGCGCAACAACATCTACGGCAAGGGGCCGTTCGTCGCGGTGAACTGCGGCGCGATTCCCGACGGGCTGTTCGAGTCGCAGTTCTTCGGCCATGCCAAGGGCGCGTTCACGGGCGCGATGTTCGCGCACCGCGGCTTTTTCGAGCAGGCCAACGGCGGCACGCTGTTCCTCGACGAAATCGGCGACCTGCCGCTGTTCCAGCAGGTCAAGCTGCTGCGCGTGCTGGAAGAGAACGCGCTCACGCGGCTGGGTTCGACCATGCCGGTGAAGCTGGACTTCCGCCTGGTGGCGGCCACCAACAAGGACCTGCGCGAGGCGGTGTCGCAAGGGCGCTTCCGCGCGGATCTCTATTTCCGCCTGGCGGTGATCGAACTGCGCCTGCCCAGCCTGGAAGAGCGCGGCGCGGCCGACAAGGTGGCGCTGCTGATCTCGTTCCTCAAGCAGATGCTCGGGCCGTCCGGCTTCGAGGCCTTGCCGCCGGTGCCGGACTGGCTCAAGGGCGCGGTGGGCACGGCGTTCTTCACCGGCAACGTGCGCGAGCTGCGCAACCTCGCCGAGCGCGTCGGCATCACGGTGCAGCAGACCGGCCACTGGGACGAGGCGCGCATCCGGCCGCTGTTCCGCAGCCTGCGCCCGGGAGCGTTCGACGGCAACGAGCGCACCGCCGACTGGCGCGGCGAGACCGAGGAGCGCCGCCGCATCGTGGCGGCGCTCGACGCCAATAGCTGGCGGCGCCAGGATACGGCGGCCAGCCTCGGCATCAGCCGCAAGGTGCTGTGGGAGAAGATGCGCAAGTTCCAGATCGCGGACAACGAGGCCGAGCCGGCGTGAGGCCGGGCGCGCCTTGGAACGTTTTCCTGTCGCGCTGGCAGGCGCTGACTGCCCGGCAGCGTATCGGAAGACGTTGCGTGGCCGGTTGAAAATCCCCCCGCAAGCCAGCGCCTGCGGGGGGTTCCTTTCTGACAGGGCATCCCGATCCGAGGGACGGGCAATCCGGCAGGATAACCGGCACAAAATGTACGATGATGCGGTCCGATTTCCAATATAAGCTGTTGTATATACTACGGAAATTATCCGGAATGATCCGGCATGGAAACCGGCATGACATCCGTTCCAGGCACGACCATTGCCATCTACGACAGTCCTCATCAGTTCGAGCCGCTGCTGCCCCAGAAGCGGCTCGATGAGCTTGTCGCGAAAACGCGCGCTGTCTTTGAAAAGGCGCATGAGCTACGCGGCGCGTTGTGCCCGCCGGCGCGCGAGGCACTGCGCGAGCTGGTGCGGGAAATGAACTCGTATTACTCGAACCGGATCGAGGGGCAGAGCACACATCCCGCGAACGTGAGCAAGGCCCTGAAAAGGGACTTTTCCGACGATCCGGAGATCGCCCAGCGCCAGCGCATCGCCGTGGCGCACATCGAGGCCGAAAGGGAGCTTGAAGCGCTCCATCTGACCGAGGCCCAGGCCTTGCGCAGCGATTTCCTGCTGCGCGCCCACCGCAGCCTCTATGGGCGCCTGTCCGCCGAGGACCGGACGACATCCGAAGGGCGCATCGTCGAGCCCGGCCGGATCCGGGAGGCGGACGTGTCGGTTGGACGGCACCACGCGCCAGCATTCGCCTCGCTGCCAAAGTTCCTGGCCCGCATGGATCAGGTATATGGGCAGGCACAGGGCGTCGACAACGTGCTCACGATGATCGCCGCGGCCCATCACCGCACCGTGTGGACCCACCCGTTCCTCGACGGCAATGGCCGCGCGGCGCGGTTGCAGACCCATACCGCGCTCAGCCGGCTTAGCGGTGGCCTCTGGTCGGTCAACCGGGGCCTCGCGCGGAACCGGGACAGGTATTACGAGCGGCTTTCCAACGCGGACATGCCGAGGCATGGCGATCTGGATGGCCGCGGCAATCTCAGCGAGAAGATGCTGTGGGAATGGTGTGACTACTTCATCGACCTGTGCGAGGACCAGGTGAGCTTCATGGCCCGCATGTTCGACGTCGGCGGTCTGCGAGACCGGGTCAAAGCCCTGGTCCTGGTGCGCAGCCAGTCGGCGGAATTTCGGGACTATCGTACCGAGGCCGTGCTCCCGCTGCTTCACGTTCTCCTGAGCGGCAGCGTGTCTCGTGGCGACTTCTCGCAGATGACCGGCCTGGGCGAGCGCGCCGCGCGCAAGATCATCTCGCAGTTGCTGAGGGACGGGCTGCTGGTGAGCCAGTCCCACAGGGCAGAGTTGCGGATTGGCTTCCCGCTGGATGCCTTGAATATTCTGTTTCCCAACCTCTACCCCGAAGCCGCGGCGGCAAATATCGATTGACCGGCAGACCGCGCGCGGGCCGCGGGTTTCCCCATTTTTCGGGAGCGCGGCCCGGCTCGCAGGCGCAAGCCCGCTCAGAGCACGCGAACCTGCTTGACCTTGAACTTGGGTTCGCCCACCCAGTCCTTGTCGTACTCGCCGGTCAGCTCCACCTTGGTGGCGGCACCGACAGGCTGTCCGGCCGGCCACAGCTTGTGCTTGATCTTGACGCGCATCTGCCCGGTGCCGTCGTCGAAGCTATAGAGTTCATCGCCCACATGGCTGACGATCTGCCCGCGCAGCACCGCCGGCTGGTCGTCCTTGCCCTGCGCCTGCAGGCTCTTGACGGTGGCGGCGGGCACCGCGGACGGGCCGGTGTACTGTGCCTGCGCGGCGACGGTTGCGGCGGCGAGTGCGGTGGCGATCAGAATGCGTTTCATGTTGTTCTCCTGGTTATGCGCGCGCGTGCCCGGAATGGCCCGGCGTGCCGGGGCTGGCGCCTTTGCACCAGCATGCGTGCATTGTGCGCAGCGCGCGCTGAACCGAAGCTGAACGCCGCGCCGGCGGCGTTTATCATGTCGCCTGCCGCGGCCGGCCCTTATCCTCATGCTTCATGGGCAGCCGTGCCCCGCACAGGTCATCAAGGAATTCCACATTGCGTTTTCTCCACACTGCCGACTGGCATCTCGGGCGCGTCTTTCACGCGCGCAGCCTGCTCGAAGACCAGGCCTGGGTGCTCGACCAGTTCGTGGCGCTGGTCCGCGAGCACAAGCCAGACGCGGTGCTGATCGCCGGCGACGTCTATGACCGCGCGGTGCCGCCGCCCGAGGCGGTGGCGCTGCTCGACGACGTGCTGGCGCGCATCGTGGTGGACGCGGGCGTGCCGGTGGTGATGATCGCCGGCAACCACGACAGCGCGCAGCGGCTCGGTTTCGGCGCGCGGCTGCTGACCGCGCAGGGCCTGCACGTGGCGGGCCGCACCGAGCGCGAGGCGGCCTGCGTGACCTTGTCCGACGCGCACGGCGAAGTGCGCATCTATGCCTTGCCTTATGCCGAGCCCGCCACGGTGCGCGATGCCTTCGGCGTGGACGTGCCCGGCCACGAGGCCGCGCTCGCGGCCCGCCTTGACGCGATCCGCGCCGGCCATCCGGCGCAGGCGCGCTCGGTGGTGGTGGCGCACGCCTTCGTCATCGGCGGCGAGGCCAGCGAATCCGAGCGGCCGCTTTCGGTGGGCGGCAGCGGGGCGGTGGCGGCGGGCGTGTTCGACGGCTTCGACCTGGTCGCGCTCGGCCACCTGCACCGGCCGCAGACGCTGGGCGGGCGCATCCGCTATTCGGGCTCGCTGCTGAAATACTCGCTGTCGGAAGCCGCGCACGCCAAGTCGGTCTCGCTGATCGAACTGGGCGCCAATGGCGAGGTTGCCATCGAGGAGATCGCGCTGGCCCCGCGGCGCGACCTGCGCATCCTCGAGGGCGAACTGGCCGCGCTGGTGGCGCAGGGCGCCGCCGATCCGCGGCGCGACGACTATATCCACGCCGTGCTGACCGATACCGGCGCCTTGCTGGACCCGATGGCGCGCCTGCGCCAGGCCTATCCCAACGCGCTGGCGATCGAGCGCGCGGTGCTGTCGCGCGCCGGCGAGGCCAGCGCCGCCGGCCAGCGCCTGCGCCAGCTCGACACCGGCGAGCTGTTCGCCAGCTTTTTCAAGGAAGTCGCCGACGAGGACCTGAATGAAGACCAGCGCCGCGCGCTGACGCAGGTGCTCGACGGCATCGCCGCGGCCGACAGGGAGTCCGCATGAGGCCGCTGCATCTGGCGCTGCAGGCGTTCGGCCCGTTCGCGGCCCGCGAGGAAATCGATTTCAGCCGGCTCGGCGAGCAGGCGTTCTTCCTGATCCACGGCCCCACCGGCGCCGGCAAGACCACCTTGCTCGACGCGATCTGCTTCGCGCTCTATGGCGACACTTCGGGCGGCGAGCGCAGCGCGCAGGACATGCGCAGCGCCAACGCCGATCCGGGGCTGCGCACCGAGGTGACGTTCGAGTTCAGCCTCGGCGCGCAGCGCTACCGCGTCACGCGCTCGCCCGCGCAGGAGCGTCCCAAGCTGCGCGGCGGCGGCACGGTCAAGGAAACACCCAAGGCCCAGCTCGATGCGCTGGAGGCGGCCGGCTGGACCAGCAAGGCCAGCCAGCCCAGCCGCGTCGACGAATTCGTGCGCAACCTGCTGGGCTTCGACAGCAGCCAGTTCCGCCAGGTGATCGTGCTGCCGCAGGGGCGGTTCCGCGAACTGCTCACGGCGGATTCGAAAAGCCGCCAGGCGATTCTCGAGCGCCTGTTCCGCACCGAGCTGTACCGGCGCGTGGAGGAACTGCTCAAGGGGCAGGCGGCGGCCATCCGCCAGCAGGCCGAGCGACTGCGCATCGAGCAGTCGGCCTTGCTGCAGCAATACGAGCTCGAATCCGCCGAGGCGCTGCGCGTGCAGGTGGCGGCGCTGCAATCCGGGCTGGAAGACCTGGCGCGGCAGGAAACCGCCGCGCGCGCCACGCTCGAGCACGCCCGGCTGGCGACGCAGCAGGGCGAGCAGGCCGACGCGCGCCTGCGCGAAGCGCGCGAAGCCGAGGCGGCCCATGCGGCGCTGATGGCGCAGCAGGCCGAGGTGGAAGCCGTGCGCCAGCGCCTGCAGGCCGCGCGCCGCGCGGCGCAGGCGCAGCCGTTCGAGCAGCACTGGCAGCAGGCCGGGCACGATCACCGCCAGGCGCAGCAGGCGCTGGCGGCGGCGGGCGCGCGCGCGGATGCCTGCGCCGCCGTCTCGGCGCGCGCCGCCGCCGCGCTTGCCACGCAGGCCGGGCGCGCGGGCGAGCGCCAGCAGATGCAGAAGCAGGCGGCCGAGCTGGAGGCCATGCTGCCGCGCGCGCAGCGCCTTGGCGCGCTGCAAGCCGAATTGCAGCGCGCCGCCGCGGAGCAGGCCAGCGCGGCGGCGGCGCACGCGGCTGCCGCGCGCGCGCAGGAACAGGCCGCCGCGGCGATGCGCCAGGCCGAAGCCGGGCTGGCGCAGGCCGAGGCCGGCGCGCGCGGGCTGGAGGCGATCCGGCTCCGGCAGGCCGAACTGGCCCGCCAGGCCACGATGCTGGACAAATACGCCGCCGCGCTGGCACAGGCGGAGCAGGGCCGCGCGCAGGCCGAAGCCGCGCAAGGCGCCG
>NZ_AQPL01000561.1:0-243 GCF_000395345.1 Cupriavidus sp. WS
CGGCTGGCGGCCGGCCTGCGCGCCGGCGAGGCCTGCCCGGTGTGCGGCAGCGCCGCCCATCCGCAGCTTGCGCTGCAGTTCGACGCGCCGGTGCCCGACGAGGTCCTCGATCACGCACGCGACGACGCCCGCGCCGCCGACCAGGCCGCGCACGAAGCCGCAGCCGGCGCGCAGTCGGCGCTGGCCGCGCTGACGTTGCGCCAGGATCAGCTGGCGGAGCTGCGCGCGGCGTTGGCATCGGCG
>NZ_AQPL01000562.1:0-10097 GCF_000395345.1 Cupriavidus sp. WS
CCGGGCAGGATGCCCAGCGCCGAACCCAGCAGCGTGCCGCGCAGCACCGCCGGCGCCATGCGCTTGAAGTCTTCCTTGGTCGGCCACAGGTTGGTCACGCGGTCGGTGAAGGTCTCGCGGTCTTCCTTCTGTTCCAGGTTCGCCACGATTTCGGCGAAACCGAACATGCCCATCGCCAGCGCGACGAAGTCGATGCCGTCGGTCAGTTCGGGGATGTCGAAGGAGAAGCGCGCGGCGCCCGAGTTCACGTCGGTGCCGATCAGGCCCAGCAGCAGGCCCAGCACGATCATCGCCACGGCCTTGGGCAGCGAGCCCGAAGCCAGCACCACGGCGCCGATCAGGCCCAGCACCATCAGCGAGAAGTACTCGGCGGGACCGAACTTGAACGCCAGTTCCGACAGCGGCGTGGCGAACGCGGCCAGGATCAGGGTAGCCACGCAGCCGGCGAAGAACGAGCCCAGGCCGGAAGTGGCCAGCGCCACCCCTGCCCGTCCGCGCCGCGCCATCTGGTAGCCGTCGATGGTGGTCACCACCGACGACGATTCACCAGGCAGGTTGACCAGGATGGCGGTGGTGGAGCCGCCGTACTGCGCGCCGTAGTAGATGCCGGCGAGCATGATGAGCGCCGCCACCGGGGGCAGCGTGTAGGTCACCGGCAGCAGCATGGCGATGGTGGCCAGCGGCCCCAGGCCCGGCAGCACGCCGATCAGGGTACCCAGCACGCAGCCCAGGAAGGCGTATGCGAGGTTTTGCAGTGACAGTGCCGTGGAAAAACCCAGGGCAAGGTGATCGAACAATTCCATTGAGGCCGACTCCTTAACCGGTAATGAAAGCAGGCCACACCGGCATCTGCAGGTTGATGCCGTAGACGAACGCGCCCATGCTGATCAGCACCAGCACCACGGCGTTGGCCAGGGCGCCCTTCCAGCTGAATTCATGGCTGGCCATCGACGACACCAGCACCAGCACGAACACCGACAGCACCATGCCGAGCGGCTTGAGCAGCAGGCCGAACAGCACCACCGAACCGAGGATCCACAGCAGGGTCTTCAGGTCCCAGCGCGCGAGCTGGTCTTCCTCGCCCTTGCTCGACAGCGAGCCGATCAACACGAGTGCGCCCAGCACGGCCAGTACCAGCCCGAGCAGGAACGGAAAATATCCGGGGCCCATCTTTGCGGCAGTTCCCATGGAATAGCCGCGAGCGACCCAGGAAAAGCCCAGACCGACCAGGACGAACATCAGGCCGGAGGCAAAGTCCTTTTGGCTGCGTATGCGCAAAACGATTCTCCTCAAAGTACGTGAAAGCATCCGGCTGCGCGCGCAGGCTCTTGCATGCGCAGACGGTTTGATCGGCAGGTGTGAAGGCTCTCCTGCAGGATGGATGCAACCTTAGAGAGGCGATCTTTCAGCTTGCTTTCATTTGTCTTGACTTAGGGGTAATCACCGATGCATGAGGAACTTCGCCACAAACGACAAATATCACGACGTGATCCATTTTCACGAATCGGGCGAAGTCGGCGGGAAAACAGGGAGAAATCGCGCGCGCCGGATGCGGGCGCGTGGCTGGCGGCCATGCCGGCGGCGCGCAGGCGAAGCGCGCCTGCGCGGGACGTGGCGCGGGAAGTCACGCGGGGAACGACGCGGCGCCGGCATGCGCCGGAAGCCGCGCGGCGGCCGCGTTGAAAGCTGATTGAAAGGCGGCGCACGGCGCTGCCGCCCCGACCACGGGCGCACGATGACAGACAGAGCTTTCGATTGCCTTTCAGGTGGCGGCAGGCGGCAATATGCGGCGGCAGGCCGGCAGCGCGCCGGCTCTGCGATAATCTCAGAGCACGAATACGCGCGCCAGCCGGCGCCACGGCTTTCCCCCTTCCACGCCTTTCACGCAAACCCGGACGACCATGAGCAAGACCGCACGGCCAGCCCACGCGGGCGCCGCCACCGACCCGGCCGCCGCCGCCCCGGCGATTCCCCGCCCCGGCGAGGGCAAGCGCGGCGAGGCCGGTTATCTCGGCTACCTGCTGCGCCAGGCCGGCGCCGCCAACCGCCTGCGCCTGGAGCGCGCGCTGGCCGACCTGGGCGCCACCCCGCCGCAGTTCGTGGTGCTGACCATGCTGGGCGCCTATCCCGGCTTGTCCAATGCCGACCTCGCCCGGCTGGCGCTGCTCACGCCGCAGACCGTCAGCGTGATCGTCGCCAACCTGGAGAAGGCCGGCTCGATCCGGCGCCAGCCGCATCCGGTGCACGGCCGGATCCAGAACATCGTGCTGACGCCGGCCGGCGAGACGCTGCTGGCAGGCTGCCGCGAACGCGCGCTGCACAACGAGGCGCGCCTGCGCGCGGGGCTGTCGGCGCAGGAGGAAGAAGTGGTGCGGCGCTGGCTGGCGGGACTGGCGCGCGGCACCGACGTGGACGGCGCCGCGGAAACGGAAACGGCCGGCGACTGAGCCGGCGCCGGCGCTCAGCGTGGGTGCTGCCGGGCGGGCGCGCCGGCGGCGGCCTGCGCCAGCGCCGCCACCTCGCCGGCATCCTCGCCGGCGCCCGCCGTGCTCAGGGCTTCTTCGCACGGCGTGCCCATGCTGGTGTCCGGCGCCTGCGGCGCGAACTCCTGCCGCGGGGCCGGCGCCGCCGGCGTCACCGGCAGGATATGGCTGGCGCGCCAGTTGCCGAAGCGGTAGTAGGCCACCGCCAGCGTCACCGACACCACCGAGCCCAGCGGAAAGCTCCACCACACCGCGTCGGCGCCATAGTCGCTCGCCAGCAGCGAGGCGAACGGCAGGCGCACCACCCACATGGAGACGAACAGGATCACCAGCGGCGCCATCACCGCGCCGGTGGCGCGCACGGTGCCGAACAGCACGATGGTGAAGCCGAACAGGATGAAGGACCACAGCACGATCGCGTTGATATGCTGCGCGATGCCGATCGCGGTGCCGTCGTCGGGCAGGAACAGGCCCAGCGAATGGCGGTTGAACAGGTAGATCAGGCCCACCAGCGCGCCGGTCATCAGCAGGTTGAACAGCAGCCCCACGCGCGTGATGCGCGCCACCCGCTCCCACAGGCCGGCGCCCACGTTCTGCGCCACCATCGACGACACGCTCGCGCCCACCGCCAGCGCCGGCATCTGCACGTAGGTCCACAACTGCGACGCCACGCCATAGGCGGCCGTGGTCTGCGAGCCGTAGCGGTTGACCAGCGACATCATCACGATCGCCGACGACGAGATCACCACCATCTGCAGGCCCATCGGCAGGCCCTTGGCCACCAGCGCGCGCAGGATGGCGAAGTCCGGGCGCAGGTAGCCCAGCTGGTGCCGGCGCAGCGCGAGGAAATGGCCGCGGCGGTACAGCACCGCCAGCATCGCCGCGAGGCTGACCAGCTGCGCGATCAGCGTCGCCAGCGCGGAGCCGGCGATGCCGAGCTCGGGCAGCGGCCCGATGCCGAAGATCAGCAGCGGGTTGAGCGCCACGTCCAGCCCGACCGACAACAGCATGAAGTAGAACGGCGTGCGCGAATCCCCGGCGCCGCGCAGCGTCATCATCACGAAGTTGTAGAAATACATGAACGGCAGCGCCAGGAAGATGATGCGCAGGTAGCTCTCGGCCAGCGGCCTGGCGTCGGCCGGCGTGTCCATCGCCGCGAGGATGGCCGGCGTGAAGATGTAGCCCAGCGCCGACGCCAGCACCGAGAGCCCGACGAAGAAGCCGGTGCTGGTGCCCACCACGCGGCGCGCCTCGTCGAGGTCGCGCGCGCCTACCGCCTGCCCGATCATGATGGTGTTGGCCATGCTGATGCCGAACACCACGCCGAGCAGGAAGAACAGGATGATGTTGGCGTTGGAGGTGGCGGTCAGCGCCGCCTCGCCGAGGAAGTGCCCCACCCATACCGAGTTGATCGACGCATTGAGCGACTGCAGGATGTTGCTGCCCAGCACGGGCAGCGAGAACAGCAGCAGGGTGCGCCCGATCGGGCCGGTGGTCAGTAGTTGCGCTTTGTGTCTGGTCGGCATGTCGCGGCCTGTCTCGTGCTGTTCTTGGTGGTTTCTTGTGCCCGCGCGGGGTGCGCGGGCGGAGGCCGTGCGCCCCCGCTGGCCACTATCTCACACTCCGCCGACAGGTCTTGTCGGTGGCCGTCTGTCGGACGGCAGGCCAATTGTAAGCAGATGTCCGGATCGGGGCACGCGCGGCGAAAAACGCCGGTCAAACAGGGGTGAAATGCGCAAGCCGGGGGAATGCCTCGGACCGCCGTCCCCGGCCAGCATCTGTACCGATCCACCAACAGCGAGGACCCGCCATGTCGAAGAACCAGCCCATCCGCTTCCTGCAAGTTGCCACCGCCGCCTCCGCCGGCCTGCTGTGCGCCGCCGCCTTCGCGCAGGCCCCGGCCATGCCCGCGGACAATGCCAACGCCGCCGTGCCGCCCGGCATGACCCAGGTCGAGCCGCCCAAGGACCCGCTGGTGCAGCGCCGCGAGGCCAACAAGCAGGCATCGGACGAATACAACGCCACCAGGAAGGCCGCGAAGCGCGAGTACAAGCAGGACGTGAAATCCGCGAAGCAGGTCAGGAGCGCGGAAAAGAAGGCCAACGACGCGGCGGCCAGGCAGGAACTGTCGGGCGGCTCGACGCGGAACTGACCGCGCCGCATCCGGCCCATGAAAAATGCCCCGGGGACGCCCCGGGGCATTCATGTGCCAGCCCGAACGCCGCGCGCCTCAGCCGGCGGACGCGGCGCGATAGGCCGCGATGCGCGCCTTGATACCGGGCCGCGCGGCGGAATGCACGAGGTCGGCAAGCTGCCGCGCCGCACTGTCCGCGCCGTCGCGCGTGGCGGCATGGATGGCCGCCTGCGTGGCGGGGTCCAGCCGCCGCGCGCGCTGCGCGAGCTCGGCCACCACCGCGGCGCGCGCCGCTGCGCCGGCCTCCAGCGCGCCGGTGGCGAAGCCGCTGGCCAGCGCCGCCTCGGCGGCGAACGCGCCGCCGCCGGTGATCCACTCGCGCGCGCGCGCCGCGCCGACCAGCTGCGCCAGCCGCGCGCTGCCCAGCACCAGCCCGAACGCCGCGCCCGGAAACGCGAAGCTGCTGCCCGCCTCCACGCGGCGCTGCTCGCAGGCGGCCACGAGATCGGCGCCCGCGCCCATCGCCCGGCCCTGCACCAGCGCCAGCGTGGCGAACGGCGCCGCATGCACGCTTTGCAGCAGCAGTTCCACGCGCACGAAGCGCGCGAGCAGGGAATCGTCGCTCTCGGCGTCGAGGTCGCCAAGGTCGAAGCCGGTGCAGAAATGCCGGCCCGCACCCTCCAGCACCAGCAGGCGCGTGCCGTCGCGGTGGCAGGTCTCCACCGCCGCCGACAGCGCCGCCACCAGTTCGCGCGAGAGCGCGTTGCCGCGCGCGGGGCGGTTGAGCGTCAGGCGCGTGACGCCGTCTTCACGGGCAATCAGCAGGATGTCCTGGCCTTCGCTCATGCCTTCGGCTCCGGCGCCCACAAGTTCGGCACGAGCGCGTTGGAATAGCCGGACACGAACGGCTTGGTGGCGCCGCTGTCGTCGGCATAGACATGGCGGCGGATGCGGCCGATGTTGCCGCCGTAGAGATGCACGCTGACCGAGACGCGGTCGTCGAACGCATTGCGCACGCGATGCACGTCGCCGAGCGTGGGAGAGACCGCCGCCACCTGCCCGGGCGACAGCAGCGCCGGCTCGCCGTCGGCGACCAGGCGCCCGCCGTCGACGCGGTAGCGCTGGTCGATCTCCGCGCCGCGCAGCATGCCGATCAGGCCCCACACGGTGTGGTCGTGCACCGGCGTCTGCTGGCCCGGCCCCCACACGAAGCTGACCAGCGAGAAGCGGTCGAGCGGGTCGCCGTAGAGCAGGTGCTGCTGGTAGTAGACCGGATGCGGGCGCGCCATTTCCTCGGGTAGCCAGTCGTCGTGCGCCACCAGCGCCGACAGCGCCGTCGTGGCCTGGGCCAGCACGTCCGCCTCGCCGCTGCCGTCGCGCTCGGCCTGCGTCACCACGCGGCTGACGGTGGCGACGAATTCGCGCAGCCGCTCGATGTTGTTGCTCATGTCCGTGTCTCCAGGCAGGTCAGGCGTCGGCGCCGGCGGCGCCGCTCTCGTAGTGCGCGCGGATCGCCGCATTGTGCTCGCCCAGCGCGGGCGGGTCGCGGCGGATCGGCAGGCCCTGCCCGTCGAAGCGCAGCGGCGAGGCGAAGGTGCGCGTGCGGTGGCCGCCCGGCAGCGTCAGCGGGCGCACCCAGTCCATGTGCTCGACCTGCGGATCGTCCAGCGCGGCGGCATAGTCGTTGATGCGCGCATGCGGCACGCCGGCCGCGTTGAAGGCGGCGATCCAGTGGTCCACGCCCGCCGTGGCGAAGCGCTCCTCCAGCAGGACCTTGAGCGCGGCCTGGTTGGCGGCGCGGTCGCGCGTGGTGGCGAAGCGCGCGTCCTGCGCCAGCGCCGGCAGGTCCACCACGCGCACCACTTCCAGCCACAGCTTCTGGTTGCCGGCGGCGATGGCGAAATAGCCGTCGGCCGCCTGGAAGGCCTGGTAGGGCGCGTTGCGCGGATGGGCCGAGCCGAGCTTGGCCGGGCTGCGGCCGTTGCCGAAATACTCGCTGGTCTGCAGCGCGGCGATGCCGAGCGTGCAGCCGTACATCGGCACGTCGATGTGGGCCCCGGCGCCGCCGGCGCGCACGCGCGCCAGCGCGCTGGCGATGGCGAACGCGCCGTACAGGCCCGAGGCGAAGTCGGCCAGCGGCACGCCGCACTTGACCGGCGCGCCGCCGGGCTCGCCGGTCACGCTCATCACGCCGGCGGCGGCCTGGATGGTCAGGTCGAAGCCGCCCTCGCCGGCGCGCGGGCCGCTCTGCCCGTAGGCCGACACCGAGCAGTACACCAGCCCGGGCTTGTCCTCGCGGAAACTGGCGTAGCCCAGGCCCAGCCGGTCCATCACGCCGGGGCGGTTGTTCTCGATCACCACGTCGGCGTCGAGGATCAGGCTGCGCGCCAGCGCGAGGTCGGCCGGGTCCTTGAGGTTCAGCGCCACCGACTGCTTGTTGCGGTTAAGCGAGGCGAAATTCTCGGAGTAGCCGTCCGACAGCGGCGGCCACTGGCGCAGGGTGTCGCCGTCGGGCGGCTCGACCTTGACCACCTCGGCGCCCATGTCGGACAGCAGCATGCCGCAGAACGGGCCGGCTGCGACGGTACAGAATTCCACCACCTTGACGCCCAGCAGCGGCAGGTCGTGTTGCGGGAGATCGCTCATCGGGAAAGTACCGGGAAGATATGCATGGAAGATGCGAGGATTATAGGGACGTTGCCAAATACGGTACTATCGTTCCACATTTGAGAACGCATATGCGCTGCCCGCATATGCGCGGACATTGTCCGGCCCCTCACCACCGCCGCCGGAGGCATCGCGCCATGAACAACACCTTGATCAAGGGGCTCGGCGTGGTCGAGCTGCTCGCGCACAGCGAGCGCCCGCTCGGCCTGACCGAGATCGCCGCCCACATGGGCCTGGCCAAGAGCAACGTGCACCGCCTGCTGCAAGCGCTCACCGACATGAACTACGTGATCCGCGATGCCTCCGGCACCGGCTACAGCGCGTCCATCAAGCTGTGGGAGCTGGGCTCGGCGGTGCTGGCGCGGCTGGACCTGCGCCGCCATGCCGAGGCGTGGATGGACAAGCTGATGCACGCCAGCGGCGAAAGCGTCCACCTGTCCGTGCTCGACCGCGGCGAGGTGGTCTACGTGCACAAGATCGACAGCGCCAACCCGGTGCGCGCCTATACGCAGATCGGCGGCCGCGCGCTGGCGCACTGCGTGGCCACCGGCAAGGCCATGCTGGCGTTCCAGCCCGAGGCCGCGCTGCAGCGGATGTCGGCGGCGCTGGTGCCGTCCACGCCCAACAGCATCGTCGACCCCGCGCAGTTCCTGCTGGAGATGGCCAGGGTGCGCAAGCAGGGCTACGCGGTCAACCGCGGCGAGTGGCGCGAGACCGTCTGCGGCGTGGCCGCGCCGATCGGCGACGGCAACGGGCAGGTGATCGCCGCGGTCGGCCTGTCCGGCCCCGCCGAGCGCTTCCGCCCGCAGCGGATCAAGGCCTTCGCCGAACTGGTGCGCGGCGCCGCGGCGGAGATCTCCGACAGCCTCGGCGGCGGCGCGCGCCACGGCGCGCTGGCGCTGGCCACGCGCGGCATGGCCACGCTGCGGCGCGGCTGAGCGGCCGGGCGGCGCCCGGGGGCTGCAGATATCGGCCCGACGCGCTAAGCTTGCGGCTTCGGCCAGGAATTCCCGGCCCGGGCGGTCATCGCCCCGGCCAACCTGCGGCACCACCGCCCCGGAGTGCCGCACTCACAACAATCAGGAGAAAAGGCATGTACCAGGATCTCGCCCTCTACATCGATGGAGAATTCATCAAGGGAGGGGACCGGCGCGAGCAGGACGTCATCAACCCGGCCACCCAGGAAGTGCTCGGCAAGCTGCCGCACGCCAGCCGCGCCGACCTGGACCGCGCCCTGGCCGCGGCGCAGCGCGCCTTCGAAAGCTGGAAGAAGACCTCGCCGCTGGAGCGCTCCAAGATCCTGCGCCGCGTGGCCGAGCTGAGCCGCGAGCGCGCCAAGGACATCGGCCGCAACATCACGCTGGACCAGGGCAAGCCGCTGGCCGAGGCCGTGGGCGAAGTCATGGTCTGCGCCGAGCACGCCGAATGGCACGCCGAGGAATGCCGCCGCATCTACGGCCGCGTGATCCCGCCGCGCCAGCCCAACGTGCGCCAGCTCGTGGTGCGCGAGCCGATCGGCGTGTGCGCCGCCTTCACGCCGTGGAACTTCCCGTTCAACCAGGCCATCCGCAAGATTGTCGCGGCCGTGGGCGCGGGCTGCACGCTGATCCTGAAGGGCCCGGAAGATTCGCCCAGCGCCGTGGTGGCGCTGGCCCAGCTGTTCCACGACGCCGGCCTGCCCCCGGGCGTGCTGAACATCGTGTGGGGCGTGCCGGGCGAGATCTCCACCTACCTGATCGAATCGCCGATCGTGCGCAAGATCTCGTTCACCGGCTCGGTGCCGGTGGGCAAGCAGCTGGCCGCGCTGGCCGGCGCGCACATGAAGCGCGTGACGATGGAGCTCGGCGGCCACTCGCCGGTGCTGGTGTTCGACGACGCCGACATCGAGCCGGCCGCCGAGATGCTGGCCCGCTTCAAGCTGCGCAACGCCGGCCAGGTGTGCGTCTCGCCGACGCGCTTCTACGTCCAGGAAAAGGCCTACGACAAGTTCCTCGCGCGCTTCACCGAAGTGATCGGCTCGGTCAAGGTCGGCGACGGCCTGGAAGACGGCACCCAGATGGGCCCGCTCGCGCATGAGCGCCGCATCGCCTCGATGGAACAGTTCCTGGACGACGCCAGCCACCGCGGCGGCAAGGTGGTCGCCGGCGGCTCGCGCATCGGCGACAAGGGCTTCTTCTTCGCGCCCACCGTGGTCACGGAACTGCCCGACGACGCCAAGCTGATGGTCGACGAACCGTTCGGCCCGGTCGCGCCGGTGACGCGCTTCAAGGACGCCGAGGAAGTGCTGCGCCGCGCCAACAGCCTGCCGTTCGGCCTGGCCTCCTACGTGTTCACCAACTCGCTCAAGACCGCGACGCTGGTGTCCAACGGCCTCGAAGCCGGCATGGTCAACATCAACCACTTCGGCATGGCACTGGCCGAAACGCCGTTCGGCGGCATCAAGGACTCCGGCATCGGCAGCGAAGGCGGCCAGGAAACCTTCGATGGCTACCTCGTGACCAAGTTCATCACGCAGGTCTGACAGCGCGCGTGAAAGTAGGCCCGCAGGTTGGCTGCAAGCAGCCAACCTGCGGGCCTTGTCTTTTCTGGGCTAGCTTCCCGCCCTGCCCCAGCACCCCGGCCCACCACGCCCACCACGAAACCATGAGGGTGCTATGTAGCGGCGGCCAAAACCGGCAACGGCAGATGCCTGAACAGGCAGTGCACTCGCCATCATAGGTCTGACCGCGAAACCAACACCGCCAGCAAAGTCGTGGTGCTCCGCAACGGTAACGGCAGAATCCCAGCAGAACCACCACCCTCACCACGAAACC
>NZ_AQPL01000563.1:0-3786 GCF_000395345.1 Cupriavidus sp. WS
GGCGTGCTGGCCGCGCCGGCCGCGCCGGCCGCACCGGCAACCGCCGCCACCGCGACGGCGCTGGCGCTGGCGCTGGTGGCGGCCGCCTCGCTGGCGCCCATCACGGTGGCGCTGGCGATGCTGGCGGTGTGGCCCGTGGTGAACACGCTGGGCGTGTCCACGGGCGGCTTGCCGCCGGCGCGCTCGGCGGCCGGCGGGGCGATGGCCGCCAGTTCCTCGGGCCACTTGCCCACCAGGTAGTAGTCCATCACCTTGCGCGCGATCGGCGCGGCCACGGCGCCGCCGAAGCCGGCGTTCTCCACGATCATCGCCAGCGCGATCTTCGGGTTGTCGGCCGGGGCGAAGGCGGTGTACAGCGCGTGGTCGCGCTTGCGCTCGTCGAGCGCGTGGTGGTTGTACTTCTCGTTCTTGCCGATCGTGAAGGTCTGCGCGGTGCCGGTCTTGCCGGCGGATTCGTAGGCGGCGCCGGCGAACGCGCGCGCGGCCGTGCCCGAATGCGTCACGCCGACCATCGCGCGCTTGATCACGTCGACGTCGGCCTGCTTGAACGAGAGGCGGTAGCTTTCCTTGGGCACCGTGAGCGCGCGGTCGCGCGTCACCGAATCCTCCACCGCCTTGACCAGGTGGGGCTTCATCGCGGTGCCGTTGTTGACCAGGATCGACACCGCGTTGGCCAGCTGCAGGATGGTGAAGCTGTTGTAGCCCTGGCCGATGCCCAGCGAGATGGTCTCGCCGTCGTACCACTTCTGCTGCTCGGGCTTGCGGTAGGCGCGGCGCTTCCAGTCGGTGGACGGCAGGATGCCGCGGCTCTCGCCCTCGATGTCGATGCCGGTGATCTGGCCGAAGCCGAGCGGCTTCATGAAATCGTGGATGGCGTTGACGCCCATGTCGCGCGCCAGCATGTAGTAATAGGTGTCGCAGGACTGCACGATGGAGGCCTGCATGTCGACCCAGCCGTGGCCGCCCGGCTTGTCGTCGCGGAAGGTGTGGTTGCCCAGCGTGAACGAGCCCGGGTCGTGGAAGCCCCAGGCCGCGGTGCGCTTGCCGGTGGTGAGCGCGGCCAGCGCCATGAACGGCTTGTAGGTCGAGCCGGGCGGGTAGGTGCCGCGCAGCGGGCGGTTCAGCAGCGGCTTGTCGGGCGAGCCGTTGAGCTCGTTCCAGGTGTTGCTGTCGATGCCCTCGACGAACAGGTTGGGGTCGAAGGTCGGCTTGGAGACGAAGGCCAGGATGTCGCCGGTGGCCGGCTCGATCGCCACCAGCGCGCCGCGCCGGTCGCCGAACAGCGCCTCGGCGAGCTGCTGCAGGCGGATGTCGAGCGACAGGATCAGGTTGTTGCCGGGCGTGGACGGCGAGGTGGAGAGCGTGCGGATCGGCCGCCCGCCCGCGCTCACCTCCACTTCCTCGAAGCCGGTCAGGCCGTGCAGCTCGGTCTCGTAGCTCTGCTCGATGCCGATCTTGCCGATGTAGTTGGAGCCCTTGTAGTTGTCGGCGTCCTTGCGCGGGTCGTACTTGGCGCCCTCGGCGTCGTTGGCCTCGTCCATCGCCTCGATGCGCTCCTGGTCGCGCTGCGAGATGCGGCCGATGTAGCCGATCACGTGCGAGGCGGACTCGCCCATCGGATACTGGCGGAACAGCCGCGCGCGCACGTCCACGCCGGGAAAGCGGAAGCGCTGCGCGGAAAAGCGCGCCACTTCCTCGTCGCTGAGCTGGCTGCGGATCGGCAGGCTCTCGAAGCTGCGCGACTCCTCCATCAGCCGCTTGAAGCGGCGCCGGTCGCGCGGCTGGATGTCGACCACCTGGCTGAGCGCCTCGATGGTGTTGTCGAGCGTGTCGGACAGCTTGGACGGCGTGATTTCCAGCGTATAGGCCGAATAGTTGCGCGCCAGCACCACGCCGTTGCGGTCCATGATGATGCCGCGGTTGGGCTCGATCGGCGCCACCGAGATGCGGTTGTCCTCGGCCTTGGCCGAGTACTGGTCGTGCTTGTACCACTGCAGCCAGAGAAAGCGCGTGAACAGCAGGCCGAAGCAGATCACGGCGAACAGGCCCGCGGCCGCCACGCGGATGCGGAAGCGGCCGAGCTCCTGTTCGACATTGCGGATTTCGGTCATGGTACTGCGTCAGCCTTGCGGTGTGCCGCGCACCCGCGAGGGGCGCGGCGGAACTCGTTGAGGGTCAAGCCATTGCATCGGCCAGCGCGCGGCGCGGCGCCCGATCTAGATGGGCCGCGTCTCGTCCACGTCGGCGCTGCGCCGCTGCGGCGCCAGCAGCATGCTGGTGGCCAGCGGCCACAGCAGCGCCTCGATGCCGGGCGCCAGCAGCAGTTGCCAGCCCGGCAGCGGCGCGCCCATCGCCAGGCGGATCACCACCGGCACCGCGTGCGCCACGAACAGCAGCGGCACCACGTGCAGCGCCTGGGTATAGACCGTGAACCACAGCACGCGGCGGTGGATGGTGATGGCGAAATAGGCCAGCAGCGTGTACGCGATGGCGTGCTCGCCGAGCAGGCGCGCGTCGTGCACGTCCATCAGCAGGCCCAGCGCGAACGCCACGCCCATGCCCACCTTGCGCGGCTGGTGGATGTTCCAGAACACCAGCACCAGCGCCACCATGTCGGGAATCCACAGCGTGGCGCCCCACGGCATCAGGTTGAACAGGAACGCCAGCACGAAGCTCAGCGCGATGAACGCCGGGTTGACCGGGCGCAGCAGGTATTGGGGATTGGTCACTGCGTGGCCTCCTTGGCCGCGGGCTTGCCGGCCGGTTTCTCGGCCGGCCGGTCGCCGCCCCGCTCGGCGTCCCTGACGCCCGGGCGGTCGGCCCGGTCGGGCCTGCCGCCCTTGCTTTCGCGGGCGTCGCGCGGGCCGTCGATGGTGTCGCGCGGCGGCAGCTGCGCCTCGTAGCGGATCACCAGCAACTGGCGGTGCGAGCGCACCCCGGCCACCGGCTCGCAGTACACGCGCGAGAAGGCGGTGTCGGCCTTGCGCTCGATCTGCACGATCTTCGCCACCGGCAGGCCCGGCGGGTAGGTGCCGTCCAGGCCCGAAGTCACCAGCAGGTCGCCCTGCTGCAGGTCGGCCGAGGCGGCCATGAAGCGCAGGTCGAGCAGGCCGGCGCGGGCGCCGCCGAAGGCCACGCTGCGCAGCCCGTTGCGCACCACCTGCACGGGAATCGCCTGTTCCTTGTCGGTCAGCAGCGTGACTTCGGACTGGAACGGCGAGACCCGCGTGACCTGGCCGATCACGCCGCGCTCGTCGATCACCGGATAACCGGCGCGCAGGCCGTGCTGGCTGCCGCGGTCGATCACGATGCGCTGGCTGTAGGGGTCGCGCGCGTCGTAGAGGATCTCGGCCGCCGTCACCGGCGTGGCCGACTGCTGCTGCAGGCCGAGCAGCTTGCGCAGCTGGTTGTTCTCGGACTCGAGCTGGGACTGGCGCACCGAGCCCTCGGCCTCGGTCACGGCGCGGCGGCGCAGTTCGCGGTTCTCGCTGGCGAGCGCGGCCGACGACTGGGCGTAGTCGAACACGGCGCGCAGCGCGTCGCGCGGCACCAGCACGGTCCGCTCGACCGGCATCAGCACGGTGGCGGCGACCTGGCGCACCACGCGCAGCGCGTCGAAGCGCGCGTCGACGACGAGCAGCACCAGCGCGATCGTCACATAGAAGACGAGGCGCGCGACGGCGGAAGTGCCCTGCTTGAAGAGCGGCGGCGGAGTGTAATCCATTTACCCGTGCGCTGGCGTGGAGGTCTGCCGGCCCCGGGCGCGCGCCGCCGCCCGCCCGCCAC